>JANNVG010000496.1:0-2536 GCA_031414395.1 Fimbriiglobus sp. | reverse complement strand
GCGAGCAGAGCACTTCAAGCCCGCACGATCTGCGTGTTCTCGTCCAGGGCGATGCTCGTCAGCTCGCCGTTCGGCTTGGTGAAGTGGACCGTCGGCACAACGATGTCGTCGGCCGCCACGCGGTCCACCGTCACCCCGGTGCTCAGGTAACTGAGGCCGCGGAAGGTGCCGGCCGCTTCCGCCGGCCACGTCTTCGCCCCCACCCGCACGGTTTGCGTCACCTTGATGGCGTCGCCCACGGCGAGCGCCTTCAACAGGGCGAGCAGGTCGGGGTGCAGGCGGCGGTGACTGGACGGCAGTTTGACGGCGTCGGCGTTCACGCGGTGGCCTCCTTCGACTGCGGGTTGCCCCGCACGAGCGCGATCCGCCCGGTGCGGGCCAACTCCAGGATGCCGTACGGCCGCATGAGTTCGATGAACGCCTCCACCTTCGGCTCGGTGCCGCTGATCTCGGCCATGATGTTGTTGTGCTGAATGTCCACCACCCGCCCGCGGAACGACTCGCACAGTTGGAACAACTCCGGCCGCTTCTCCGACGAGCAGCTCACCTTGATGAGCATCAGGTCGCGCTCGACGAAGTTCTCGCTGCTGATGTCGTCCACGCGGATGACGTACACGATCTTGTCCAGTTGCTTCCGCACCTGGTCGAGCACCTGGTCGTCCCCGTGGACGACGAACGTCATGCGGGAGCGGTCGTGCTGTTCCGTCTCGCCGACGGCCAGGCTGTCGATGTTGAACCCGCGGGAGGCGAGCATGCCGGACACGTGCGCGAGCACGCCCGGCTGGTTCTGCACGAGAGCGGAGAGGACATGGCGGTGGCGCATCGGACCCTCAACTGGGAGAACCCCGTGGAACGGTTCATCCTATCAGCCGTGCCCGGAACCGCCACCGCCCGCTACACCAATGGGGGAGCCAGCCGATTCGGGCCTCCAGGCGAACCCCGACCGCAAGGTCGGTGGGTGCGAACCAGCCACACGCACCCGCGGCCCTTGCGGGCCGGGTTCGCCAACAAACAGGATCACCCACCCAGGACCGCACCCCATGCCCCGCCTCGTGCTCGGCAGCCGGAACAAGAAGAAGCTCGGCGAACTGCTCGACCTGCTCGGCGACCTGGGCTTCGACCTGACCGACCTCAGCCCGTACCCGACCGCCCCGGACGTGGACGAGACCGGCACCACGTTTGAAGAGAACGCCCGGCTGAAGGCGACGCAACTGGCCCCGGTGTTGGGCGAGTGGGTGCTGGGCGAAGACAGCGGGTTGTGCGTGCCGGCGCTCGGCGGCGCGCCAGGCGTGTACTCGGCGCGGTACGCCGGCACGCACGGCGACGACGCGGCGAACAACGCCAAGCTGCTGGCGGAGCTGGCGGGCAAGACGGGCGACGACCGTGCGGCGTACTACGTCAGCACGGCGGCGCTGGCGAACCCGGCGGGCGAAGTGGTGGCGGTGGTCGAGGGGCGGTGCTGGGGGGTGATCGGCACGGAGGCACAGGGCAGCGGCGGGTTCGGGTACGACCCGCTGTTCATCGTGCCCGAGTACCACGCCAGCTTCGGCGAACTGACGCCGCGGGTGAAGCACGCCCTCAGCCACCGCGGGCGCGGCATCGCCAAACTGCGGCCGGTGCTACGGAAGGTGTTCGGTGTGTGAGGGCGGGTCGGGAATGTCGCCGGACCCTCCGCGCGCGGAACCGATCTCCTACACCAACCCGACACGTTTGCGTCTGCCTACACGACCTCTCGGAGGAACACTGTGCCCCGTCTCTCAATCGCTCTGCTAGCGGTGTGCGGCTGGTGTAGTCCGCACGCGGTCGCCGCCGAACCGGCGAAGCTGACACCGGCTGAATGGGTCGCCGCGTACAAGAAGCTCGGCGGCAAAGCGGGGTATGAAAAGGACGAGAACCGCCTCGGCATCACGCAGTACAAAGACGAGGCGCGCGTCGAGTTCTCCACCCTGGGCGTGCCGACGGGTGTGACGACGGTGGTGCTGCACGGCGGCAGAGTGTCGGACGGCGACGTGAAGCGCGTGTCGGAGTGGTCGAGCGTGCGAGCGGTGGACTTGTCCGACTGCTTCACGGTGACTGACGCTGGCATCCGCCACATCGCCGCGAACCCGTCGATCCAGCGCGTTGACATCGGCGACACGGCCATGACCTCGGCCGGCATCAACTCCTTCTCCGGCCACCCGGCGGTCGAATCCCTGTGGCTCCACAACTCCAACCTCCCCCCTTCACCCGTGAAGTGCATCGACATCGACTCCATGCCCTCGCTCAAGATTTTCGTCCTCTCCTGCCCGCAATTGGTATCCCTCCGCATCGCCGATTGCAAGTCGTTGAAGGATCTGGCCAATCTGCCATCGACCCTGGAAACCGCCGTGCTCACCAACCTGCCAGAGTTGAAAGAGTTCGACGCCCGGAACACAAAACTGAACAAACTCACCGTGTCGGGCAAAGGCGGCCTGACCGACCTCGACGTGAAGAAGACGCAACTGACCGAACGCCAGGTGACGCGGTTGAAAGCCACCCTGCCGAACGCGACGATCAA
>JANNVG010000495.1:0-13637 GCA_031414395.1 Fimbriiglobus sp. | reverse complement strand
GCCCCAACACGCGCCCCCCGGGGGTACAACAACTGGGGGCTGTTTGGCCCGCCGCGGGGCGTGCCCCCCCCGTTTCCAGAACCCCTGGCGGTAAACGCCGCCGGTTCACCGATCTGGGTCACTTCTTCGTCACCGGCTGGCTCGTCTCGGTGCCGCTGTTGACGGTGTTCACTTCCAGCGTGCCGTCGTTCGGCAACTTGGCCTTCACCGCCATCTTCATGGTCAGGGTCGTCTTCTCGCCCGGCGTGCTGCCGTCCAGGCAGCAGTCGATGGCGGCCGTGATCGTCATCTCGCTGCCCGCCTCGGTCGGCACGGCCGTGTTCTCGCCGAGCGGGAAGTCGGTCAGGGCGAACGTCATGGTCACCTCGACCGTGCCGGACAGCACGCCGTCCTTCGTGGCCGCCTTCACCAGCTTGCCGGTGAACTTGCACTTGTCCGCGTCCACACTGAACCCCTTCATCTCGCCCATCACGGCCATCACCTTCTTGCGGTCGATGGCCCACGTGTCGCCCACCTTCACCGGCTTGCCCGGCATCATGTCGTGCTTGTTCACCTCGTCCGACTTGCCGGCGAACTCGGCGTCCAACTCCTTCCGCTGCTCCTCCGTCGGGGCCTTGTCGTCCACCGTGTATGTGCTCTTGCCTTTCGCCCGCTCCACCACTACCGTCTTGCCCGCCAGGGCGGATTCCACCGCATCCCCCTTCTGGTTCGTCTTGTCCACCTTCTCGTACACCCGCTTCAGTTTGGTCGCCCGCTTGGCGTCGGCCGGCCACTCCAGGTACTCGTCCGTGTACGTCACGTCCTCGCTCCCCTTCAGCTTGTCGTTCACCTTCATCTCGCCGACGACGGCCTTGACCGTGCCGTCGTTCTTCGACACCTTCGTCACCTTCACCGCGTCCCCGGCCTTCTCCTTGTACAGCTTGAGCGTGTAGGCGTCGTCGGCGGCCAGCACGGGCAGGGCGGCGACGAGCAGGGCGAGGGCGGAACAGAGCGGGCGGGACATACGGCCTCCGGCGGGTGAGTGGGCGGGCGACCGGATCAGGATACCCGAACGAACGCCCGCGGGCCAACCGACCGCGGGATCCAGAGACCTCACCCCCCGTCCCCCTCTCCCAGGGGAGAGGGGGTGTTCAACCTGTGAACGTCTCACTCCGCTCGGACAGGCACCGACCTCGCTTCCGTCTGAACGCCCCCTCTCCTCTTGGGAGAGGGGGCCGGAGGGTGAGGTCAGGGTGAACGAACGCCCGCGGGCCAAATCTTCACGCCCCGCCCGCCCGCCGGTCGGTATCCTGTCTGATATGTCGCCGCCCGCCGTCAGCTCCGCCGTCCAAGACTACCTGAAGGCCATCCACCGGCTGGAGGAGGCGCACGAGCGGGCGTCCCCGGCCGACATCGCCGAGCAGTTGCGGGTGAAAGCGCCGTCGGTCACGGGCATGATGAAGCGGCTGGCCGAGGCCGGGTGGGTGAACTACGAGCCGGGCAGCGGCGCCACCCTCACGCCCGCCGGCCGCACCGAAGCCCTGCGGGTGATCCGCCGCCACCGGCTGATCGAGCTGTTCCTCACGCAGGTGCTGAAGCTGGATTGGAGCGAAGTGGACGCCGAGGCCGAGGCACTCGAGCACGCCATCTCCCCGCGGCTGGAGCAGGCCATCGCCGCCCACCTGGGCGAACCCAGCCACGACCCGCACGGCCACCCCATCCCGTCGGCCGACGGCGAACTGGCCCGCCGCCCGCTCACCCGCCTGTGCGACTTCCGCACCGGCGACCGCGTGGCCATCCGCGAGGCGCAGGACGACACCCCCGAGCGGTTGCGGCGGTGGAAGAGTTTGGGGTTAACGCCGGGAACGGTGGTGGACATCCGCCGGTACGAAGAGTTGGACGACCTGTTCGAGCTTGAGGTGGCGGGCCGAACGGTGCAACTGGGGAGCGAAGGACTGGCCGGTTTACGCGGTGAGAAGGTGTCGTAAACCGCCGCGAATGATCGTCCGATTTGCCGATACCGCCGGCGCGTCCGGTCGCCCGCCGGATTTGCCCTTCGAGAACCCCGCCCTACGGTGGTGTGTCGCCCGCACCGGACGCCGGGTGCGAACAGGAGGACACCGCCGTGGTCGAACTGCTTTCTTGCAACGTGGCCGTGCTGGCCATCGCCGCCTTGTACTACGCCTGGAAGGACCGCGGGGTGAAAGCCGCCGCCCGCCGACAGGTGCTCCGCCAGCGGGTGGCGTACCTGCTGTGGGCCGCCGCCGAGCGGGGATAGCGACTGGGGCGAGCGGGGGGCGTTAGGCATTCTTGTAGGGCGGGTCGAGCGGCCGGGGATCGCAAACACTTCGACCTTCACCCGACCACCTGTCCCCCACCGACCATCGGCCGCGACGCCCCGCCACGTTCGAGTACGGCGGGCGTCGCGGCCGGTGGTCGGATGCGTCAGCGCCCCCGACACTCGACAGCGCGGTTGTGGTTGCCGGCCGCTCGACCCGCCCTACGAGACCGGGTCACTTCTCGACCGGCACCGCCTGGATGGGCAGCTCGAACGTGGCCGTCTTGCCGGCCACGTTGTCCGTCACCTTCAGCCGCACGGTGAACTTGCCGGCCCGCGTGAGGGGCACGTTCATCCGCGCCTGGCACGTCGGGAACTGCGGCTCGAGCGCCTTCGCCTCCAGCGTGATGGGCGTACCGAGCGTCGAGACGCCTTTGTCGTCCAGGGTGGTCATCTCGAACGTCAGGTCGGGCTGGTTCTTCTTCTCGTCCCGCTTGAACCCGGTGGCGGCGAACTGGATCCACAGGAACTGGCCGACGAACCCGGTGGTGTGCGTCGGGTTCCGCCCTTCCGGGTCGGTGGTGGCGTGGACCATGACGATGCCCAGGTCGGGCTTGAGCACCTCGAACTTGAACTCGACCGCCCCGCTCGGCCGCTTGGTCGTGTCCTTGTCACTGGTATCGGTGGCCGTCAGCTTGACGTTGTACTCGCCCGGCTCCAGGTCCACGCCCACCACCACGAACGCCACCCCCGGCACCTTGCCCCCGCCGAGGGGGGCGAAGTCGATCCGCTCGGTCGGGTCCACCTTGTGCTTCACCGCGCTCTTCTTGTCGGTCACTTCCAGGGCCATGCTGTACACCACCTTGCCGTCCTTGCCGATGGTCACGCCGTCGATGTCGAACACCAGGTAGACGATGTCGCCGGGCAGGAACTTGGCCGCCGCGCGGGAGGGGCCGATGAGGCCGTGCGTGCAGCGGAGGCCGGACAAGTTGAGTTTGGCGGACGACTGGGCCGGCGTGAGGGCGAGGGCCGCCGTCAGGGCGAGTGCGGAGAACATGGGAGTAGGGTTCCTAGGTCAGGGCGGGCGCGTGTCGGCAGACGGGCAAATTCTATAACGGCGACGGGCGTTCGGCGTTGCAAGGAAGCGGGCGTTCCGGGCGAACACTTCACCGGCCGGCCTCCGCCCCGCCGCCGCTCGCCGCCACCGGCGGGGGTGAACGCGACGGCACAATTCGCGGGAACCAGTCAAGCGGGCGAACCGGCGGGGACGATACAGTTGGCGTCGGCAGCGGCGGTGGGAGAACCACCGCGAGCGGCACAACCGGCGTGGCAGACGCCCCCCGTCTCCCACACCCCGGTCGCCGCTTACGCAAGGATGCGTCGGCCGACCCACCCGGTCCGACCGCCGTCCGCGTCCCCCCTCAGTGCGGGCGGCGGTCGGCCGGGCTTGTTCGTTCCACCCACGGATGGGAGCCAGACTATGCGCCGCGCCGCTCTGTTCTGTGCCGTACTCGGGCTTGTGGCCGCCGGCGTCGGCTGCAACGTCGTCACCGGCCAGCACGACTGCACTTACGACCCCTCCTACGCCCAACTGCCCGTGCCCGACGGCCACCCGCAGTATCCGACGGTCGGCTCGCCGTACACCGGCGTGGTGGTGACCGCGCCCCCCGCCCACCTGCCCGCCGCCGACGGCGGCAAGTGAGTTGTCTGAAAAGTGTCGCCCACTCCCCACCCCCGTCGACCTTCGGCGGGGGTGGCCGTTTTTTCGGGCTATTTCGCCCGCTGGGGTGTTACACTCACCACGTCCTCACGCCTGCCCCCGCGGGGAGTCACTCCCCGTCTCCTGACCCGACCCGCCGATGGCCCGCCCACTCGTACTGTGTGCGCTGCTCGCGTCCGTCGCTGGCGCCGTCGCCGCCGACCCCGACCCGGCGGAGAGGTACGCCCGCGCCGTCAAGCAGGAAGACGAGATCGCCCGCAAGACGGCCGAGCGGGTGGTCAAGCCGGGCGAGTCCGAACGCGAGCGGTGGTTCAAGCGGCTGGACGAGGTGTTCACCGGCAAGGTGCCGCCCGCCCCGGTCGACTGGTTCGACCTGCTGACCGCCGGCCGCAGCGAGTGGGCGCGCGACACCTCGCGGTACTTCGCCGAGTTCCACGAGCGGATGTGTACCCGCCTCGATTTGAAGAAAGAGACCGCCTTCACCCGCGACACGTTCGCCGCTTACGCCGCCCGCTACCTGGGGTCGGACAGCCCGCCGTGGCGGATCGTCGAGATCTCCGACGACGCCCGCGGGGTGTTCAAACAACTGGACGCCAACCGTGACGGCGGGCTGGTGCGCGAGGAGTGTTCGCCCGGCCTGGCCGAGCGGTTCGACGCCACCGACGCCGACAAGGACGGGAAGATCACCCCCACCGAGTACCGCGACTACCTGACCGCCCGCATCGGCCACGAGACGCAGTTCGTGTCGCCCGACGACAAGGGCAAGGGCGACCGCCCGAAAGAGGAGGCGAAGGGGAAGCCTGCCCCGCCCGACGCCGACCCGGACGAGCCGCGGCCGGTGGTCCTCCGCGACCTGAAAGACCTGCCGAAGGAAGTGCCGAGCTGGTTCCGCGAGCTGGACACCGACAAGGACTTGCAGGTGGGGCTGTACGAGTGGGCGGCGGCGAAGCGACCGCTGCCGGCGTTCCAGGCGATGGACCTGAACGCCGACGGGCTACTGGAGGTGGCCGAGTACCTGCGGTATCGCAAGGCGCAAGCGGACGGCGGGGGCAAGCCGCCGACCGACCTGCACGCGGCCGTCCCCGAGAAGGAGAAAGGGAAGGACAAGAAGAAGTAGCGGGGGTGTTCAAAGTGGAACCGGGAACGCAGTGACCGGGTGGCCTACCAGTCACCCGGTCACTGCGTTCCCGGTTCCAGTCATATCGGGCCGGGGGGTGAGGTCCGCTCCGCCGTAGACGCACTCCGGCACCACTCGCTACACTTTCACCATGGGGGCGGTCGCCGTGCGCTACGGCGGTCGCCCCACGTTATTTACGGTGCGTCATGGTCGACCTGCTGCGAACCCCGCTCCACGCCTGGCACGTGGCGAACAAGGCCCGCATGGTGCCGTTCGCCGGGTGGGACATGCCCGTGCAGTACGCCGGCATCATCCCCGAACACACGGCCGTCCGCACCGGCTGCGGGCTGTTCGACGTGAGCCACATGGGGCGGTTGGAGTTCAACGGGCCGGAGGTGCTACCACTGCTCGAAGCGGTGTTCACCAATTCCGTGGCGACGATGAAGGAAGGGCAGGTGCGGTACGGGCTGATCTGCCGTGAGGACGGCGGGATGCTGGACGACGTGCTGGTGTACCGATGGACGAAGGGCGGGTACGGCATGGTGGTGAACGCTTCCAACCGGGAAAAGATTCTGGCCTGGCTGGAAGTGCAGAAGACGCGACTGGGCAACGGCACGCAGGTCGTGGACGAGACGTTGGACACCTCACTCACGGCCGTACAAGGCCCGAACGCAGTGTCACTGTTGAACGGCATCTTCGCCGACGACGTGGACGGGTTGAAATACTACCACGGCATTCGCACCACCTATTGCGAGGAGCCGTGCGTCGTCAGCCGAACCGGGTACACCGGCGAGGACGGGTTCGAGGTGATGTTGCCGAACGCACAGGCCGACGTGTTGTGGGAAGAACTGATCGGCCGCGGGGCTGTGGCGTGCGGGTTGGGTGCCCGTGACACGCTGCGTCTGGAAGCGGCCATGCCGCTGTACGGGCACGAGTTGAACGAGCAGACCGACCCGCTGAGTGCCGGCCTCGGGTGGGCGGTGAAGTTTGACAAAGAGTTCGTTGGGCGCAAAGCGCTTCAGCAACTGCCCCCCGGTCGGCCGGTGCGGGTGGGGTTGGAACTGGACGGCAAGCGAGCCGCCCGCGAAGGCTCGGTGGTGTTCGCCGACGGCTCGGCCATCGGCACCGTCACGAGCGGCAGCTTCGTACCCCACTTGCAGAAGTCGATTGCGATGGCGTATTTGCCGAAGGGGTTCGCCGCCGTCGGCACGCGCGTGCTCATCGACCTCCGCGGCACCAAAGTGGACGCGACGGTGGTGCCGCTGCCGTTCTACAAGCGAAGCAAATGACCCTCGTTCCCACGCTCCGCGTGGGAACGGCCCTCCGACGCTCTGCGTCGATCCACCGCCGGACGCGGAGCGTCCGAACTCACGTTCCCACGCGGAGCGTGGGAACGAGGAGTTTCCCATGACCAACCCGACCGCCCTCCGCTACGCCCCCTCGCACGAGTGGGTGAAACTCGACGGCGACGTGGCCACCGTCGGCGTCACCAAGTTCGCCGTCGAGCAACTGACCGAACCGACCTTCCTGGAACTGAAGAAGGTCGGACTGACCGTGAAGGCCGGCGACGAGATCGGCATCATCGAGAGCGTGAAGAGCACGAGCAGCATCTACTCGCCGGTGGCCGGGCAAGTTGTGGAAGTGAACACGGCCGCGGTCAACGACCTGGCGAAAGTGAACGACGACCCGTTCGGCACCGGCTGGCTGCTGAAGGTGAAGCTGGCCCCCGGTGCCACGCTCGACCACCTGCTGTCCGCCGCCCAGTACGACGCCCAGATCGCGGGGCACTAGGGTCGTTCCGACGAGCCGCGACCGCCAGGGAGCGGGGTTTCCTTCCCGGAGGGTTCCGCATGACGACCGCCACACTGCCGACGCCGGCCGCGGCCGCGCCGCCGGCACCCCGCCCGTCGCTGGTCGCGGCGGTCGAGTGGATGCGTGCGATGGGGCCGGGAGAGTCGGCGCTCTTCCACGGGTACTCGTGGGACGAGTACGAGTGGTTCGACCGCCAGAGGGACGATCTGCGGCCCGGGATCCGACTGGCCTACGACCGCGGGGTGCTGGAAGTCATGACCGTCTCCTATGCCCACGACCGCGCGTCCGAGAAACTGAGGGATATCGCCTTGGAGTTGGCGTTCGCCCTGAACGTGTCGTTCGAGCCCACCGGCCGAACCACCTACCGCCGCCGAGACCTGGACCGTGGGCTGGAACCGGACGAGTGTTTCTACTTCCAGAACGCCCCGGCCATTCGTGGGCTGGCGGAGATCGACCTGAGCGTACACCCGCCGCCGGATCTCGCCATCGAGGTGGATCACACCCGCTCGTCCCTGCCGAAGCAGCCCGTCTACGCCGCCCTCGGCGTGCCGGAGTTGTGGCGGTTCGACGGGACGGCAGTCGCGTTCCTGGTGCTCCAGCCGAGAGGGGTGTACCACCCTCAGGAGACCAGCCGGGCGTTCCCGGTGTTGACCGCCACCGAGGTCACGCGACTACTGCTCGCTCACGTGGCGGATTACAACGCCTTCACTCGCACCGTCCGCGCCTGGGCCGCGGCTCTCGTTCCGCCGCAACCGTAACTCGATCCCCCGGAGCCTTCCGTTTCCATGTCCGCGTACACCCTGAACACGCCCGAAGACATCGCCGCCATGCTCGCCCGCATCGGCGTGCCGAGCGTCGAAAGTCTGTTCGCCAACATCCCGCCCGACGTGCGGTTCACCCGCCTGCTCGACATCCCGCCGGCGCTGAGTGAGATCGAACTGACCGCGCACATGGCGGAACTGGCCGGCAAGAACGTGTCGTCGGCGGAGTCCGTCTGCTTCCTCGGCGGCGGGGCCTACGACCACTTCATCCCGGCCGTGGTGGACGTGGTGGCCAGCCGCGGCGAGTTCTACACCGCGTACACGCCGTACCAGGCCGAGGCCAGCCAGGGCACGTTGCAGGCGATCTACGAATACCAAACCCTGATGTGCCAACTGACCGGCATGGACGTGGCCAACGCCAGCCTGTATGAGGGCGGGTCGGCCGTCGCCGAAGCAGTGCTGATGGCCATGAACATCACCGAGCGGAAGGGCGGCGAGGTGCTCATCGCCGAGAGCGTTCACCCGGAGTACCGGCAGACGCTCGCCACCTACGCGGCCAACCTGAGCGTGACGGTGCGAACCCTGCCCTGCCCCGACGGGTTCCTGAACCCTGACGACGTGGCGAAGGCCGTGACCGACAAGACGGTGGCGGTGGTGGCGCAGTCGCCCAACTTCTTCGGCCACCTGGAAGAGATGCCCGAAATCGGGGCGGCGGCGAAGAAGACCGGGGCCATCTTCATCGACGTGTTCGACCCGGTGAGCTTGGGGCTGGTGAGCAACCCGGCGTCCCACGGGGCCGACATCGCCGTCGCCGAAGGGCAGGGGCTGGGCATCCCGTTCGGGTTCGGCGGGCCGTACCTGGGCATCCTGACGTGCCGCACCGAGTACCTGCGGAAGATCCCCGGCCGGCTGGTGGGCGAGACGACCGACCGCCACGGCACCCGCTGCTGGGTGCTGACGCTCAGCACCCGCGAGCAGCACATCCGCCGCGAGAAGGCGACGAGCAACATCTGCACGAACCAGGGGCTGTTCGCGCTGCGGGCGGCGGTGTACCTGACCGCGTTGGGACCGCAGGGGTTGAAGGAGACGGCCGAGTTGTGCGTGCGGAAGGCGCACTACGCGGCGGAGCAGTTGGCGAAGGTGGGGGTGAAGCCGAAGTGGAGCCGGCCGTTCGTGAAGGAGTTCACCGCGAGCGTGCCGGGCGACGTGCCGAAGCTGCTCGCCGGCCTGCGCACCGACGGCATCTTCGGCGGATTGCCGACCGGCCGCTGGTACCCGCAACACGCCGACGGGCTGACCGTGGCCGTGACGGAGAAGCGAACCAAAGCCGAGATCGACGGCCTGGCGTCGGCGGTGGCCCGCCGTCTGTAGCCGGCCTCTGTGAGGCCGGTCCGAACCGTCTGTAGCCGGCCTCTGTGAGGCCGGTCCGGGGGTCACAGACCCCGGCTCCAGTGTCCTCGGAGGGAATCGCGATGCCAAGCCCGTTCCCCGGCATGGACCCGTGGCTGGAAGACGCGGAGGTGTTTCCCAACCTCCACGGCAAGCTCATCAACGCCATCGAGGACGCTCTCAACGCCGCCCTCCCGCCGGGGTACGTCGCCCTGAGCAAGAGCCGGGTGTGGGTGGATCCCGAACTCACACGCGAACCGGACGTGTCCGTGTACGGGCGGCCGCACCCGCCCGCGGCGGAGACGGTCGGCACCGTCACCCTGACCGGGTTGGTGGCCGTCGGCAAGCGGCGGAAGTCCGACCCGCTCGAAGAGCCGTACCTGGAAATCCTGTCCGGCCGGGGCAAGCGGCTGGTGACGGCGGTGGAGGTGGTCAGCCTGTCGAACAAGCGGGCTGGCCGCGACGGGCGGAAGTCGTACCAGGAGAAACAGGACGAGTACGCCCTGTCCGGCGTTCATTTGGTGGAGGTCGATTTGCTCCGCCGCGGCCCGCACGTGACCGCCGTCCCGCTCGGCCGGTTGCGGCGGCGGTTCGGGGCGTTCGACTACCACGTGAGCGTGATGCTGGCCGGCGACCCGCCGACGTACCACGCCGCCGGTCTCCGGCTGACCGACCGCCTGCCGACGGTCGGCATCCCCCTCGACGCCGGCATCCCGGACGTTCCCGTTGACCTCCAGGCGATGCTCGATCAGGTGTACGACCGGACCCGGTACACCGAAGTGTTCGACTACACCGACCCGCCCGACCCGCCGCTGACGGCCGAACAACAGGCGTGGGCCGACGGCGTGCTGCGGGCGACCGGCCGCATCTCGTAACGGAGGGAATCGCGATGCCAAGCCCGTTCCCCGGCATGGACCCGTGGCTGGAAGACGCGGAGGTGTTCCGTGACGTGCATTCGTCCCTCATCTTCCTGCTCCGCAAGGCGGTGAACGCCGTGCTGCCCAAAGGGTACGTCGCCCGCGGCACGCAGTTGGTGTGGGTGGACCCGGAGTTGAAGCGGGAACCGGACGTGGGCGTGTTCGGGCGGGGCGAGCGGCCGGACGGCGGGGCGGTGGCGGAGTTGGCCGGCGCGCTGGCGGTCGCGGAAGCCCCGGCGCTGGAGCCGTGGGAGCAACCGTATCTGGAGATCCTCACCGGCAAGGGGGCGCGGCTGGTGACGATGATCGAAATCGTCAGCCTGTCGAACAAGCGGGCGGGGGATGGCGGGCGGACGGCGTACCAGCAGAAGCAGCAGGAGTGCCGACTCGGGAACGTGAACCTGGTGGAACTCGACCTGCTGCGGGCGGGCGGGCACGTGACGGCGGTGCCGCTGGAACACCTTCGGCGTGTGGCGGGCGAGTTCGACTACCACGCCGGCATCACCGTCGCCGGCTCGCCGTCCCAGTTCTTCGCCGTGCCCGTCCGAATGGCCGACCGCCTGCCGGTCATCCCCATCCCCCTCGACCCCGGTGTCGAGCCGGTGCGAGTGGACCTCCAACCGCTGTTCGACGAGGTGTACGACACCGGCCTGTACGCCGAGTACACCGACTACGCCGACCCGCCCGACCCGCCGCTGACGGCCGAACAACAGGCGTGGGCCGACGGCGTGCTGCGGGCCGCCGGCCGCATCTCGTAACGCCCCTCTCGCTCGCCACCCGGCCGGCAGTCGGTATCCTTCCCCTCCGGTGACGTGTTCCGGAGTTCTCCAATGATCTCGTTCAATTGTGCCTGCGGCGAACCGTTGGCCGCGGCCCCCGAGCACGCCGGCCTGCAAGTGCAGTGTCCGAAGTGCAACGCCCGGCTGACCATCCCCGCGGCCGAATCCGAGTTCGAATACGCCTCCGACGACCCCGCCCCGCCGCCACCGCCGAAGAAGAAGAGGCCGGTGCTGGTGGAGGACGACGAAGCCGACCCGCCGGCGAAGAAGAAGGCGAAGCTGGTGGACAAGGAGGACAAGCCGAAGAAGAAGAACAAGAAGAAGCGGAACTACGGCGACGACGACGAGCCGGAGCACGTGAAGGCGCTGATGGCCAAGGCGAACGCCGAACTGGACGAGCAGGAGGCGCGGCACGCCCGCGAGGGCGGGGGCATCCACTTCACCCCCGGCATCGTCGGCGGGGGGATCGCCTTCCTCGTCGGCTCCCTCCTGTTCCTCCTGTTCCTGTGCGTGTTCGCCCACCCGATCGTCCTCGTCGCGTGCGGGGTCATCGCGCTGGGCGGGCTGATCCGGTGCGTGCTGTCGTTCCTCGGCCAAGGGGTGGATTAGGTTTCGGCGAACGGCGCGACGTGAGTCCGCCGGTGTGTGGAACCGCGACCGACAGGGAGCCGGGTGTCCGCAACGCTGACCGACACCCGGCTCCCCGGCGGTCTGCGGTTCCAGTGCGGTCACTTCGCCGCCCCGCCGATCTGTTTCCAGTAGTCCGGCGGGGTGACGATCTTCACCCAGTCGCGCTGCCACGTTGTCGCGTCCCACTGCTGCACCTCGAAGAACTCCGCGTCCGAGTTCCACCCGCCGTGGTCGCCGTCCATCCGCGACGGCAGTTGGAGGCGGACGCGGAGCCTCTTGCCGTCCGGCGACAGCGACAGGCCGGAGATCGGGTGCGAGCGGTGTTCGATGAGCGGTTTCACCGGCTTGCCGGTCTCGCGGTCGAGCAGCCACACGCCGTAGGAGTACGGCTTCAACTCGTCCATGATCGGCCCCTTCGGGTCCGGCCCCCAATTCTTCTTCCTCAACTTGAGGCCGACGGCGGCCACGAGCTGTTTGCCGTCGGGAGAGTAGACGAAGTGCAACACCCCCGGCGTGCCTTTGTCGGCCCCGAGCGCCGCCGACAGGTCGAGCCGCCGCTTCTCCTTGCCACTCGCCACGTCGAACTCCAACAGTTCGTGTCGCTGTTCCGCCTCACGGCCGATGCTCGCGTGGACGGCGACCGTCCGCCCGTCGTCGGTGTAGTGCAGGCCGTGGTGAACCCACCAGTCCTTCTCCGCCGGCCGCACGTCGATGGTGCGGACCAGCTTGCCGTCGGCCACGTCCCACACGCGGACGCCCTGGCCGACCAGGTGCCCGTTCTCCACGTACTGGATGCTCGCGGCGAGGAGCTTGTTGTCTGGCGTTAGGCGAAACGCCTGAAGTTGCAGCCGATCGAACACCGTGCCGTCGGGCTTGGGCTTCGGCTCGCGGCCGGGCACACGCAGCGGCCCCAGGTCAGCCCACTTGACCAGCTTGTTCTCCGCCCGTTGCCACTCGAACAGCCCGCGGTCGTCGTCGATCACGAAGGTGCGTCGGCCGTCCGGGGTCATGGCCAGCATTTGCATGTGGCTGCCCACTTCCGGCACCGACAGCGTGCGGACCGCCTCCCAGGTGGACGTGTCGTACTCGAACAGCTTCACGCCTCCCTCTTTCGACGGATACGGCCGCTGATGGCTCTGTAACATCACCACCCGTTTGCCGTCGGCGGTGGTCGCCGAACCGATGATCCCCTCGCCGAACTTCGGCTCCACCCACGGCTGCTTCGGGGCGTTCGGGTTGACGGCCGTCGTCGGTGTCACCGGTTTCGTCGCCTTCGACGGTTCGCCCTCCGTCGGCGGGGCGGCTCCGCTCGTCGGCGGGGTGGTCGACGTCTGGGTCAGCAGCAGCACGCCGGTGGTCACACCTCCCGCGAGTGTCAGCCCGGTGACGAGCAACAGCAACAGTTTGCCACGCGGCATCGGGGTCATCTCCGGGATGAGCAGGGGAAGGAGTTCTGTCGGTGGTGAATCGGCCAACGCCACCCGCACGGCGGACGCGAGCAAGCGGGCCGGCGGGGTGGCCATCGACCCGGACGACACCACCGCGCCGGCCGTCACCAGCACGCCACGGCGGAGCAACCGCCGACCGAGCACGGCGCGGGCGCGGGTGAGACGGTTGCTGAGCGTGCCAGTCGGGATGTTCAGGCGCGCGGCGGCCTCGCGGCGGGGGACGCCGTCCACGTCGCACAGCGTCACCACCGCGCGGTAGTGCGGCGGCAGTTTGGCCAGTTCGTCGTCCAGGATCACGCGCAACTCGGTCGGTTGCGATGGCTCGGCGGCCGGCTCGGGCACCGAGTCGAGTGGGCGGAGTTTGTGGTTGCGGCGCAGTTGACGGCGGCGGGCGGTGCGGGCGACCCGATCCGCGGTGCCGGTCAGCCACCCGCCGACGCGGTCGGGGTGAAGGAGCGTGCCGGCCTTGCGAGCGAGCAGCACGAACACCGCCTGGAAGGCGTCGTCCGCGGTGCCGGGGTCGGACAGGTGCCGGCGACAGAGGGCGTACACCGCCGGGGCGAAGCGATGAACCAGCTCGGCGAACGCCAGGTCGTCGCGGTGGTCGGCGTACCGCCGGACCAGTTCGCCGTCGGTCGCCGAGGCCAGCCCGACCCGCCCGACGGCGGAGCGGAGGAGTTTGGTCGTCATGATCGGCATCTCGGTCGGAACAGAGACCTCACCCCCCGGCCCCCTCTCCCGGGGGTGAGGGGGTATTCAACCAGCGAACGTCTAGGAGCTTAGGCGGGCATCCCCACACCGCCACCC
>JANNVG010000494.1:0-3215 GCA_031414395.1 Fimbriiglobus sp. | reverse complement strand
GTTTTTGCGGATCGGGGCCCCCGGCCCCCCGTGCCCCCGCGGTTTCGCCCCCCCCGGCCCACCGGGCGCCCACACGCCGCGCCGTTCGCCTTTTCCTACACCAGACCTCATCCCACGGGGTTTCGCGCATGCAGATCGTGCTCATCGAAGGGGACGGCATTGGGCCGGAGGTGACGGCCGCCACCAAGCAGGTCGTCGCCGCCGCCGGCGTGAAGATCGATTGGATCCCCGCCGCCGCCGGCCTCGGCGCCGCCGAGTCGCACGGCAAACCACTTCCCGAAGAAACCCTCGACCTCATCCGCAAGCACCGCGTCGCGCTGAAGGGTCCGTGTACCACCCCGGTGGGCAAGGGCTTCCGCAGCATCAACGTGCGGCTCCGCCAGGGGCTGGACCTGTACGCCAGCGTGCGGCCGGTGAAGACGCTGCCCGGCGTGAAGACGCCGTACACCGACGTGGACCTGGTGGTGGTCCGCGAGAACACCGAGGGGCTGTACGCCGGCCTCGAGCACCAGGTGGTGCCGGGTGTGATCGAGAGCCTGCGGGTGATCACGAAGCCGGCGTGCGAGCGGATCGTGAAGTACGCCTTCGAACTGGCCGTGCGGATGGGCCGGCGGCGGGTGACGTTCTGCCACAAGGCGGACGTGATGCGACTGAGCGACGGGCTGTTCCTGGAGTGCGCCCGCGGGGTGGCCGACGAGTACCCGTTCATCGGGTTTGAAGAGAAGTCCATCGACAACGTCTGCCTGGAGCTGGCGCTCGACCCGACGCCGTTCGACGTGCTCGTGATGGAGAACCTGTTCGGCGACGTGATCTCCGACCTGTGCGCCGGGCTGGTGGGCGGGCTGGGGGTGGTGCCGGGGGCGAACATGGGGGCACGGTACGCGGTGTTCGAGGCGGTCCACGGGAGCGCCCCGGACATCGCCGGCAAGGGGCTGGCGAACCCGATCGCGGTGGTGCGGAGCGCGGCCATGATGCTGGATCACGTGGGCGAGCGCAAAGCGGCCGAGCGGATCGAACGGGCGGTGGAAGCGACGCTGAAAGCGGGCGTCGGCCTGACCCGCGACCTCGGCGGCACCGGCAACACCGCCGGCATCACCGCCGAACTCGTGCGGCACCTCGGGGCGTGAGGAGGTATACTCTCACCACCTTCGGAGGGCGCCCGCGAGTTCGGAGCCGTCCCCACCATTCATCCTGCCCACCGTCCGGCAGGTCATCCTCTGTCGTGGCGTGGATTTCGACGACTCGACGGGTTGGGTTCTGACCGGCCCGGTCGCGGTCGAATTCCTGCCCACCGGCACCAGCTTTCCCTTTCGGGAGGAAGCAATCGGCGTGTGCACTGCACTGGTGGGTGGTCTGGGTGAGATCCAGTTCGGGGTCGAAGTGCGGCAACGGGTCGCGTCCGCGGACGGATCGCCGGAGAGTTATCGAGTGGTCGGTTCGTCGCTGTCACCCGATCCGTACCTGTTCCCCGGCGGGATGAGCCGTCTGAGCGTTCATGGGATCGCCTTCTTGATGACTGAAGTGCCCTTCGAGTACGAAGGCACCTATGAATTCCGGGTCGTCGCACAGACCGCCACAGGCGAAGTGGTTTTGGAAGGCGCGGTGGGGGAAATGACCGTTCTGGAAACCGATGGAGGTGACACCAATGGCTGAGAAGAAGTGGAGCCGTGGGCGGTCAATCAGTGCCGCTAAGTAGATTCCCCCGGTCTCCACCGACTGCTCCGGTTGGGCACCGCACGTCCCGGCCGACCAGTGGAGCCGTGGGAAGTCGGTCAGCGCGGCCAAGCGCCTCCCGGACGTTCACGTGGACTGCTCGAAGTGGGCCGAGCCGTCGCCGGTGTGGATCGCCGTGGAGGTGACGTACCCGAGCGACACGCCGAGCGAGGTGGTGGCGAAGCACACCGTCGCCCTGATCGAGAAGCTGCGAGCGCTCGCCCCCGACCTTGGGCTGGAGTACGACGCATCCCACTCCCGCGAGTACACCCACGAGCGGAGCGTGGTGGTGGCGGTGTCGCCGACGGCCACCCTGCCCGACCTGGAAGAGCGGTTGTACGCCCTGCTGCCGATGGTGCGGACGGCCGACCGCACTGTGCCCGTCACGGGCGTGGACATCCGCTGGGATCAGCCGTTGGCCGCGTAACGCAAGTCAAGGCCGACGGCGCGACACTACCGGCCGAAGCCTCCTCCCGCCCGCGGAGCGTGCGGCGACTTTCCCGCCCCTCGTGCGAGCTTCCTGGGCACGGTTCGCGGGCGGTTTGCTGTCGTCGCGGGCAGAAGTGCCTTCCCACATCGCCGCACACTTCACAAAAAAGACACGGTGGAAACGACGCAGTTCCCTGTGGGAAACCACGCATTTCATCCCCACAACCCGGCCCGAACTGTGCTTTGGCACACCCCCTGCTTTGCCGCTGACCCTAAGCAACTCCGAGGCTCGACCTTGAGGCACGTCGTCTCTGGAACGGTGTACTTGGTCGGGGCCGGCCCCGGTGCGGCCGACCTCATCACCGTTCGCGGGCTGCGGATTCTGCAATCCGCCGACGTGATCCTGACGGACGCGCTCCTCTCGCCTGAACTGCTGAACGAGATGCGGCCCGACGCCGAGCGGCTGCACGTCGGCAAGCGGGGCTACTGCGACGGCAGCACGAAGCAGGAAACGATCAACGACGCCCTGGTGCGGCTGGCCCGCGAGGGCAAATCCGTCTGCCGGCTGAAGTGCGGCGACCCGTGCGTGTTCGGCCGCGGCGGCGAAGAGGCCGAAGTGCTGGCCGCCGCCGGCGTTCCCTTTGAAATCGTCCCCGGTGTGACCGCCGCCGTCGGTGCCCTGGCCGCGGCGAAGATCCCGCTGACGCACCGCGATGTCGGCCCGGCCGTTGTTCTGGCGACCGGGCACCACGACCCCGACTCCGACGACTGCACCCACGACTGGGACGCGCTGGCGCGAATGCCGGTGGTGGTGTTTTACATGGCGGTGCGGCACATCGCCGCCATCGCCCGGCGGCTGAGTGACAGCGGGCTGTCACCGGACACGCCCGCCGCCGTCATCCAGTCCGGTTCGCTGCCGGGTCAGGAAGTGGTGGTCGGGGAGCTGGCGACGATTGCCGAGTTGGCTGCGGACGTGTCCGGCCCGGCGGTGTTCGTGGTGGGCGAGGTGGTGCGGTGGCGGGAGAAGCTGATGGGGGTGGTGGCGGCCGAGACCTCACCCCCCGGCCCCCTCT
>JANNVG010000493.1:0-7712 GCA_031414395.1 Fimbriiglobus sp. | reverse complement strand
ACAGCACTTTGATCCCGACCCCGCGCTTCTGGTGTCCGCCGAATTGTAACCTGGAACTTGTAACCTGGAACTTCCCTAGTCGCGGGCCAACACCCGCTCGGTGAACATGTTGCTCGGCAGCTTGATCCCCTTCTGCTCCAGCCGCTGGACGAACGAGGGCCGCACGCCGGTGGCCTCGAACTGGCCGAACGCCCGGCCGTTCTGGTCCACCCCCAGCTGCTTGAAGCGGAAGATCTCTTGCATGATGATGATGTCCTGCTCCATGTTCATCACCTCGGTGATGCTGCACATCTTCCGCGGCCCGCCCTGCATGCGGTTCACCTGAATGATCAGGTCGACGGCCGAGCTGATCTGCTGCCGCATGGCCTTGATGGGCAACTCCACGCCGGCCATCATGATCATCGTTTCCAGGCGGGCGAGGGCGTCGCGGGGGGTGTTGCTGTGCAGGGTGGTCATGCTGCCGGCGTGGCCGGTGTTCATGGCCTGGAGCATGTCCAGGGCCTCCGACCCGCGGCACTCGCCGACGATGATGCGGTCGGGCCGCATCCGCAGGGCGTTCTTCACCAGGTCGCGGCAGGTGATGGCCCCCTTGCCCTCGATGTTCGGCGGGCGAGTCTCCATCCGCACGATGTGGTCCTGCTGCATTTGCAGTTCGGCCGCGTCCTCGATGGTGACCAGCCGCTCGTCGCCGGGGATGAACGCGCTGAGCGTGTTCAGCAGGGTGGTCTTGCCCGAGCCCGTACCGCCGGAGATGAGGATGTTCAGCCGCGCCTTGATCGCCCCCTCCAGGAGCATGGCCATTTCGGGGGTGAACGCCTTGTAGTTGAGCAGGTCTTCCAGCTTCAGGGGGGTGGCCCCGAACCGCCGGATGCTCAGGCTGGCGCCGTCCAGGGCGATGGGGCCGATGACGGCGTTCACGCGGGAGCCGTCGGGCAGGCGGGCGTCGCACAGCGGGCTGGTCTCGTCCACCCGCCGGCCCACCTTGCTCACGATGCGGTCGATGATCTGCAACAGGTGGTCGTTGTCGCGGAACACCACGTCGCTCTTCTCGATCTTGCCCCGCCGCTCGACGTAAATCTTCCGCGGCCCGTTCACCATCACCTCGCTCACCGTCGGGTCTTTGAGCAGCGGTTCGAGCGGGCCGAAGCCGAGCGTCTCGTCGAGGATCTCCTCGATCAGCTTCTCCCGCTCGATGCGGTTGAGCAGCGGGTTCTCGGTGTCGCACAGGTGCTCGATGGCCCGGCGGATGTCCCGCCGCATGGCGTCGGACCCCAGGTCTTTGACCCGCGACAGGTCGAGCCGCTCGACCAGCTTGGAGTGGATCTGCCGCTTCAGCTCCTCGAAGTTCTTGCCCCCGCCGCCCGACCCGCCGAAGCTCGGGCTGGACAGCCGCGACATGCCCGTGCTGGCGCTGTTGCCCTGCGAACTCAGGCTGTTCAGCTTCGAGATGCCTTGCTGCAAGCGGGACATTCGGGGTGCCTCTCCTCTGGTGTGTCGACCCGTCTTGGTGAACCGGCGGCGTGAGCCGCCTGGGTGCCAACCACCCACGGGTTCACACCCGCGGTTCACCCGGAACCGGCGGCTCACGCCGCTCGGCTCGCCGCCGACGTTACTTCTTGCCGAACAGACTCCACCCGGCCTTCGACTTCGGTTCGGGCGGGGCGGTGCGGCCGGCCAGCGCCTGGGCCAGGCCGAACAGCGCCTGCTGGGCGCGGCTCTTCGGGTTGTGCCGCACCAGCGGCTCGCCCGCCACCCGCGCGGCGATCACGGCTTTCGCGTCGTTCGGGATCTGCCAGAAGATGGGCTTGCCGATCACCTCTTCCGCCTTCTTCAGGCTGATGCCCTCTTCCACCGCCTCCGACCCCACCTTGTTCACCAGGATGCGCACCTTCTCCGTCAGCCCGCCCTCCTGCCCGAGCAGGTGCAGCAGCCGCACCACGTTCCGCAGGCTGCTCAGCTCCAGCTGCGCCGTCAGCAGGATGGTGTCGGCCAGCCGCAGGGCCATCAGGTCGGTCGGCAGCACGCACTTGCTCAGGTCGAGCACCAGGTGCGAGTAGCTGATCTTGAGCAGGTTGATGATCCGCTCGATGTGCCCCTCGTGCAGCACGCCGACGTCTTGGATCTCGAGCGGGTGCCGCAGGATGGACACGCGGCTGGCGTCGTGCCGGACGAGCGCGCGGCGGAGGAAGCTCATGTCCAGGCGTTCGATGTTGCGGGCCAGGTCGGCGATGGAGATGTTCTCCATGCCGTTCACCTCGATGGCGATGTCGGCGTCGCCGAGGGCCAGGTCCAGGTCCACCAGGGCGACGCCGGCGTTCGGGTCGTCGGGCGGCAGGGCGGCGGCCAGGGTGGCGGCCAAATTCACGGCGATGCTGGTGGTGCCCACGCCCCCGCGGGAGCCGAGCACGGCGATGATCTGCCCGGCCGCCTGCTGGTGGCGGTGGGGCATCCCGCCCGACTGCTGTTCGCCGCCGGTGCCGCCCGACTCGCCCACCGCCCGCCGCAGGGCGGCCAGCATGTCGTCGAACCCGACCGGGTGCGTGAGGAAGTACTTGGCCCCTTTCTGAAGGGACTGGAGCAGCGCCTGGTGGTCTTGGCTGATGGTGAGGATGGGCAGCTTCGGGTGCTCGACCGACAGCTCGCCGATCATCTGAAGTGCCTTGCCCTTGTCCGCGTCGAGGGACACGACGGCCAGGTCGGGCATCGACCCCTGGATGACGTCGAAGAAGTACTCGTACCGCGTACACTCCGCTTCCAGCCAAACGAAATCGACCCCCAGCAACAGGGTGCGGAGGGACTCGCGGCTGGAGTCGGTCGGATCGACGATCGCGATGCGTTGCATGGTCGGCCACCGATGTCGGATGTCGCGCGGGGTGCATATCGAGTCGGTGCGAGGCGGGCGGGTCGCGTTCGACCCGCCCGCCGTGGTTGCTGCTTCGTCTCAAGAGCGGCCGGGCTTGTCCCGGCTGTCGCTGGCCCGTCTCGGACGGCCGGGGCAAGCCCGGCCGCTCCTTGAGATTTACTTCCCGCCCTTCGTCCAGGTGGGCGTGCCGAGTGGGGCGTACCCGCCGCTCGGGATGACCGCCCCGCTGGGCACCAGCAGGGGCGTCACCGGGGCCACGCCGAAGGCCGGGCCGATGGGGGCGGCGTCGATGAGCAGGGGGGCCGGGGCCCTCAGCAGGGTGGGGGAGGCCACACCCGGCGTCGCACACCCGCCGGGGGCACAGGTGCCGTTCTGCCCGCACACATGGCCGACACACGGGAAGCCGGCCGGGTTGCACTTCCACGCCGTGTTGTACCCCGAGTGCTTGCCGTTCCACACCTTCCGCTGCCCGCGGGGGGCTTCCACCAGCCCCTCAAGGAATAGCTCATAATCGTCCGGGGTGCGGGTCTCCTTGCCGGGAACCCGACTGCCCACCTGGTTGCAGTTCATCGCCTCTTGCAGCCGCGGGGTGACGAGGATGAGCAGCTCCGTCTCCCGCTCCTCGTGCCGCACGCTGCTGAAGGCCGCCCCGAGCAGTGGCAGGTCGCCCAGGTAGGGCAGCTTCTCGGCACTCGACTGCACCGTCGTTTCCAGCAGGCCGGCGATGGCGAACGTCTGCCCCGGCTCGAGCACCACGCTGGTGCGGGTCTGCTGCTCGTTGAACCCCGGCGTGAACCCGCTGCTGGTGTTGATCCCGCGGCCGTTGTTGACCGACGTGATCCGCGGGTTCAGCTCCAGGTAAATCTTGCCGTCGCCCCGCACGATGGGCAGCACTTCCAGCTCGGTGCCCACCGGCTCCAGGATGGCCCCGGCCCCGCCCAGGCCGACCGTCGGGCTGAGCACCGCCTGCCGCCCGCCCGCCCGCAGGAGCGCCGGCCGCCCGCTCATCGTCACCAGCTTCGGCTCGCTCAGGAACTTCGCCAGCCCTTCCGTGCGGAGCGCCCGCAGCGCCCCGACGAACTGCCCCGGCACGATGCTGAAGGCGATGTTCGCGTTGGCGATCTGGAGCGGGTTGCCCCCGCCCCCGGCCCCGCCCTGCGGCAGGCTGGCCAGCCCGCCGAGCACGTTGCTGATCTGGAAATTCTGCCCGAACACGCCGAACGCGAACCCGCGTTCTTTGATCTCCGTGCGGTCCACCTGGGCGACCGTCACGTCGATGGCCACGTGCTGCGAGCCGCCCACGTTCAGCGCGTTGATGACGTTGCTCGTCTGCCCGCCGACCGCGCTGCTGGCGATGCGGATGGCCGTGTCCGCCTCTTCCGGGCGGCTCACCGTGCCGCTCAGGATGATCACGTTCCCCACGCCGGGGATGACGTCGATGCTGGCCGTCGGCACCGCCCTCTTGAGCACGAACTTCAACTGCTCGTAGTCCGGCTGGACGATCACCGTGTACGTCGCTTCGGAGCGGTCGGCGAACGTCACTTTCAGCTTGCTCGCCCCGCCCAACTTGCCGGTCAGTTGGACGGTCTTCAGGTCGGGGGCGTTCGCCTTGGCGTCGAGCACGTCCCCGTTGGTCACTTCCAGGGCGGTGATCTTCTGCCCGCTCTTCGGGTCGAAGGTGGCCAGGCCGGACACCGGGACGATCAGCTCGCCCAGCTTGCCGACCTTCAGTGTGCTGGTGTCGTCCGTCTTGCCCGCCTGCGGCTGGGCCGGCACGGGCATGGGCTGTTGCGCGACCGCCGAGCCGCCGACGAGTCCGGCGAGTGCGGCCAACCCCGCGGTCATGCGGCGGCGGAAAATCGTAGTCAGGTGCATCCGTTCACCTCTCCCTCAAGAGTGTCCGGGGACACGATCCCCGTCGCGGTTCTGGGTACGCCGGGTGCGAACACCCGGCGGGGCCGTCGTCTCCCCCGCCGCGGTCGGCGGCGGGAGGGGGTGGGGGCGAGTCCGTTCGCCCGTCACCCGCGGTTACTGCTACTGTAGCCGGCCTCTGTGAGGCCGGGACCGGGGTCACACACCCCGGCTACAGTGTGGCGGTCACTTCTTCGGAGTGCCGCTCTGCTGCTGCTGGTACTCGTCTTCGGTCACGTCGCCGACGTACACGTTCCGGTTCTCCTTCACCTCGAACTTCTGGTACTTCCGCCCCTGGGGGGTGTTGAGCGCCACGTACACGTACTCCTTCGGCTTCGCGTCGGCGGCGGTTGTGTCGGTGTTCCCCTTCGGGCTGGCGGCGTCGTCGTCGTGGCCCGCCTTCGCCGCCGCCAGCACCAACTCCTGCGGCTTGTCCACCTTCGGCGGCAGGACGTTGTCCACCGGCTTCTTCGGGGCCTCTTTCCCCAGGTGCGCCTTCGGCACCAGCAGGGTGGGCACCAGGTCGGCCTGGGCGAACTTGTCGAGCAGGTCTTTGTCGTCGCCGGCCGCGGCGTCCTGCACGAACGCCTTCGGGTAGTCCACCGTCTTGAACTTCTTGTCCAGCACCTCTTGGGTCAGTTGCGTGCCGGCGGGCACCGCCTCGCCCGGCACTCTCACCTTCACCGTCTCCACCACCGGCGGCTCGTCGCTCCCCTTCTTGTCCTCGGGCCAGCGATCGGCCATGATGTCGAGGATCTCCTGGCGGGTGGGGATCAGGTGCTTGTACCCGTCGATGATCTTCTGCTTCTCTTCCTCTTTCTGGTTCGGCAGGCCGATCCGCAGGGTGGCCCCGCCGTCCGCCACCATCGCCATCAGGATGGACTGCTCCGGGGTGACGGCGAACGACATCATGCCGACCGTCTGAAACCCGCCCGCCGTCGCCCCGCCGTCCTTGGCCGCCCCGCCCTGGCCGTTCTGCCCGCCCGCCTGCGGGGCGGTGGTGCTCGTGTCCACGGCCAGAATCAGGGCGTCCAGGAAGATCGGGAACACCACGTCCAGGTTCTTCTTCTGCGAGTGCTTGGTGGCGATCAGCATCACCTTGTACCCCGGCAGGGCGAACCCGCTCGCGCTCTGCTGGAGGTTGATGGACACGGTCATCAGCACGGTGCCGTCCGGCGGGTCGATGAACCCTTTGGCGTTCACGTCGGCCGCCCCGACCGTTTCGCCCTGGCGGATGGTCCGCATGGCCCGCTTGTCGCTCAGTTCCTCGACCGTCAGGACGGCACTCGGCGGCACCGCCTCGCGGGGGAAGTTCTTCTTCACGAAGAACGTCTCCAGATCCTTCTGCGGCATCTTGGTGCCGATGGGGATGTCCTTGGCCGCCACCGGCACTTCCACCATGTCCACGTTCTCTTTCTTCTTCCCGGCCCCGGCCGTCATCTGGGCGGTGAGGAAGGCCGCCACCAGCCCGCACACCACCGCCACACCGATCAGGATCAAGTTCTTCGGCTTCATCTGGCTGCCCCCTCCGAAGGAGTCTGGTCGCGCCCGCGGGTCGCCCGCCCCGGTCGGCCCGTGCCGCCCGAGGGGGAGGCGGCGAGGGCGAATCGGTGGCGAGTGGAATCGCCCGCGGCTCGGGTCGCGATGGCCGGCGGGTTCGTTGTGCGCTCGTAGTACCGGGCGGAGTTCACCCGGTGCGGCAACGAACCCTAGAACGGAGTTCTCCTTTCGCAAGGGAAGATGCGACAGAACCGTTTCTTCCCGTGTCGCCGTGTTTACGCTGTGTAGCGGTCTTATCACGCCGTTGTTTTCGACCACCGCCCCGCCAACCCTTCAATCTTTCCGGTCGTATGCGGCATTCCGATCCTGCCCACTTTCGCAATCGGGCTGTCGCGGCCGGTGGGAACGAAGCGGCGGGGCGAACTTGTGATCGGCCGGCGGGGGCGGCGGAATTCGCTCAAGGGCGGAAGATGGAGGTGACGGGCGAAAACGGGTAGCGAGGAAGCCGACAGGCGGGGGGAGAAGGGAGGACGAGAAACGCCTGAGTTGCCACGTCGCGGAATTGCTTCGGCCTGAAAGGCCGGGTTCTGTCAGCCCAGGCCGTAAGGCCTGGGTTCGCGATGCCAACGACCACCGCCCTGAAGGGGCGGGTTCCACTGAACCGGCCCCTTCAGGGCCGATCCCATTTCGTTCTCGTTCCCAGGCCTCCGCTCGCCTTCGGCTCGCTTCGACCTGGGCTGACAGAACCCGCCCCTTCAGGGCGAAGCGTGGTCGACACCAGATGCGTTCGCTTCACTCGTCCGATAGGAACGCCCGCAACTCGTCGGGCGTCCTCGCCTGAGCGAGCACAATGCGGGTGTCCGTCTCGTGGGCGGCGAACCCGCCGCAGTTTGGCAACCCCACGCGGATCGTCGCCCCGCCCTCACTGGCCATCGCCAGTAGGATACTTTGGTCCGGGGTCACGGCGAACGAGATGAGCCGTTCGTCCGCGCCCGGCTTCTCGCCGTCGATGCCGAGTATCAGCACGTCCAGGAACAACGGCTGCACGATCTCCTTCTGTTTCGCCTGCGATTTCTTCGTTGCCAGGATCATCAACTTGTACCCCGGCAGGAGGTAGCCGCTCTGGTTCGGTTCGGTGGCAATGGGCACTGTCATCCGGATGGTGCCGTCCGGCGGGTTGATGTGATCCTTCGCGTTCACATCCGACGCACCCACCGATTCGCCCTGGTGGATGGTCCGCATGGTCCGCTTGCCGGTCAGGTCTTCGAGTTGTAGGAGGGCGCTCGGCGGCACAGCGTCCCGCGGGAACCATCTCCACGCGAAGAGGTCGTTCACGTTCTCCGTCGTGATCTTCTGTCCGATGGGGATGTCCTTCGCGGCGACGGGCACGGGGGTCAGGCTGGCCGTCAGTTCGTCGCGCCGGGCTTGGGCGTCGGCC
>JANNVG010000492.1:0-4355 GCA_031414395.1 Fimbriiglobus sp. | reverse complement strand
GTCAATCGGTCGCCGTTGTGGATCTTCGGCACCTTCGTCGTTTCCGGCGGCATGTCGATTCCTCTTCGGCGGTCACGCCATGATACCCTTCACCACCTCGCCCTTCACGTCGGTCAGGCGGAAGTCGCGGCCGGCGTGCTTGTACGTCAGCTTCTCGTGGTCCAGCCCCATCAGGTGCAAAATCGTCGCGTGCAGGTCGTGCAGGTGCACCTTGTCCTCGACGGCGTAGTAGCCGAAGTCGTCGGTCGCCCCGTACACGCTGCCGGCCTTCGTGCCGCCGCCGGCGAACCACATGCTGAACCCGTGCGGGTTGTGGTCGCGGCCGTCGCCCCCCTGGGCGGTCGGCGTGCGGCCGAACTCCCCGCCCCACCACACCAGCGTGTCCTTCAACAGCCCCCGCTGCTTCAGGTCGGTCAGCAGGCCGGCGATGGGCTTGTCCACTTCGAGCGCGTTCTTGGCGTGATCCTTCTTCAGGTCGCCGTGCTGGTCCCACTTGTAGCTGTGCGACACCTGCACGAACCGCACGCCGGCCTCGCTGAACCGGCGGGCGAGCAGGCACTGGCGGGCGAAGTTGTCCGTCGGCTCCTCGTCCACCCCGTACAGCTTGAGGGTGTCTTTGCTCTCCCCGCTCAGGTCCATCACCTTCGGCGCTTCGGTCTGCATCCGGAACGCCAGCTCGAAACTCTGGATGCGGGCTTCGACGGCCGGGTCGTGCGTCTTGGCGGCGAAGTCGCGGTTCATGCCGCCGAGCAAGTCCAGTTGCATGCGTTGCAAGTCGGCCGGCGTGCCGGTGGTCGTGTCCGCGATCTTCAGTTCCTTCGCCTTGCTGCCGCTGTTGCCGATGGGCGTACCCTGGTAGTCGGCCGGCAGGAACGCGCTGCTCCAGTTCTGCACCCCGCCGTGCCCGTAGCTCTGGCAGATGGTGACGAACCCCGGCAGGTTCTGGTTCTCCGTGCCCAGCCCGTACCCCACCCAACTGCCCATGCTCGGCCGCACGAACGTGTCGCTCCCCGTATGCAGTTGCAGCAGTGCCCCGCCGTGCGCGGAGTTGTCGGCGTGGATCGACCGCACCACGCACAACTCGTCGCCCAGCTTCCGCACCTCGGGGAACAGGTCGCTGACCTGAATGCCCGCCTTGCCGCCCGGCTTGAACGCCCACGGCGATTTCAGCAGCTTGCCGGTGGCGGCGAACTGCACCCGCGGCTTGGTGCCGGGAAAGTCTTGCCCGTCGAACTTGGTGAGCAGCGGCTTCGGGTCGAACGTGTCCACCTGACTCGGCCCGCCGTGCATGAACACGAAGATGACCCGCTTGGCCTTCGCCTCGAAGTGCGGCGTCTTCGGGGCCAATGCATTTCCCCCCGCTCCCTTGCGGTCACGGCTCGTGTCGCCCGCCTTCAACAACCCGGCGAGGGCGAGCAGGCCGAACCCGTTGGCGGTGGTGCGGAGCAGATCGCGGCGGGAAGGCGGCAGGGTCATTAATTCACTTGTGGAACGGGAGGGCCATTGGGTGTGCGCACGTCCGTATCGCGTTCTTCATGCACAGGAAGGACCTCGAACGGGTGGCTGGCCGGTTCGCCGTGCAGAGTCTCGCTGGCCGCCATCAGGTGCGGGAGGGCGTGAACAAGGAATCCATAGACTGCTTTCACTGCCTGTGGATTCGGAGGGGATCCCGGGTGAAGCATGGACCAGCCAAATTTAGAAAAGTCCTCCCACCAGTCGCCCATGTGAAACACGAAGTCTTCAAGGCGGGCTTGGTAGTTGTGATCGAATTCGTCGGCGTCCGAATAGGCATCGAACACCGCACGCAGCAGTTCGCGGACTTCGGGCTTGAGTTCATTCGGCGTCATCGGCTTCCCCCAGTTCGGCCCACCAGCCGCGGATTCGAGCGTCCCACTCGGCCGCGGTCTTCTTCCCAAGTTTACCCAACTGCCTGGTCATGTTCCGCAACCACCCGCGCACTTCGGCCCGCCAGTGTTCGGCGTCGCGGGACTGCGGCTGCCCCCGAAGCTTGGCCAGATGCCATTCCACCTGGGGCAGCAACTCGGTCAGCCGGTCCAGGGCGTGCTGGCGTTTCGTCCCCATCGGGCGTGAGTCCGGGCGGGGTGGGTCGTCGTATCGTTCCGGTGACATGATACCCCACCCGGTTCGCCCGGTCCCGCCGGTTTTTCCGCCGCTGCCTTGTTTCCCGCCCGCCGCCGCCGTAAGACTGAACCGATCCCTGCGGCCCTGCCGCCCTCGGAGGATTGAACGTGACGGGTCTTCGGAACGCACTCGCGGCCGCCGTGCTGCTGGCTCTCGTGACCGGCTTCGGGTTCGCCCAGGAGCCGAAAAAGGACGACCCGCCCAAGCCGCCCGTCCCGCCGACGGCGGTCCCTCCGACGGCGGTCCCGCCGACCACCCCCCCGGTCGTCGGCGGGCAGAAGTTCGAGCCGAAGTTCGAGGCGAACAAGGCGTTCTACCAGCTCGTCACCACCGACGTGGAACAGACGGTCAAGGTGCAAGGCGGGAACGACCTGAAGCTGAAGCACTCGCAGACGTTCTACTTCCAGTGGACCCCGACCAAGCAGGACGGGGACAAGTGGACTGTGCTGTTGAAGATCGAGGGGGTGAAGCTGCGGGTGGACGTGGCCAGCAACCCGGTCAACTACGACAGCACGGCCGAGAACGCGAACGCCCAGAACCCCGGCCTGAACGAGTTCTTCAAGAACCTGATCGGCAGCACGTTCACCATCACCTTCGGCAAGGGCATGGCGGTCGAGAAGGTGGAAGGGCAGGAGGCGCTGCTGAAGAACCTGGGCGCCGCCAACCAGCAGATGGAAGCGCTGCTCAAGAAGATCCTGACCGCCGAGTCGCTGAAAGAGATGTCCGACCCGCTGGCCGGCCTGACCCCGACCGACAAGCCGGAGAAGGTGAAGGGCGACAAGTGGACCAAAGTCACCCCGCTCAAGCTCGGGCCGATCGGCGATTACGAGCGGACGTACACGTTCGAGTACAAGGGCAAGGACACCGAGAAGGCCGACCTGGACCGCATCGAGGTGAAGGCCAACCTGACCTACAAGCCGCCGTCCGGCGACGCCGACGGCCTGCTCTTCCGCATCAAGAGCGGCGACCTGACCACCCAAAGCCCGAAGGCCGGGTACTACCTGTTCGACCCGAAGACCGGCACCCTGGTGAAGTCCGAACTGGCCGTCACGATGAGCGGCACCCTGGTGGTGGCCATCGGCCAGACGGACACCAGCGTGCAGCTGTTCCAGACGCAGACGACCACCGTGGAAACGAAGGCCGAGACCTTCCTGCCGAAGAAGTGAGCCACATTCGTGTTTGACGAGCCGCGACCGCCAGGGAGCGGGGATTAGTTTCCCCCGCGCCCTGGCGGTCGCGGCTCGTTGTGCGATACCGGAGCCTCCCCATGCGGATCGCCGTCCTCGGATCGGCCGGGCAACTCGGCCGCGACCTGTCGCCGCGGCTCAAGGGCGAAGTCATCCCCCTCACGCGGGCCGACATCGACCTCGCCGCACCCACGAACGCCCTCGGCTATTTGGAATCCGTTCGCCCGGATGTGCTGGTGAACTGCGCCGCCTATAACCTCGTGGACAAGGCCGAGGGCGACCCCGCCCCCGCCTTCGCGGTGAACGAGGAAGGTGTGGTCACGCTGGCGGTGGCGTGCGCCGCACTCGAAATCAAACTGGTTCACGTGTCCACCGACTACGTCTTCGGCAGCGACACCGCTCGCACCACCCCGTACATCGAGACCGACACCCCCAGCCCAGTGAGCCAGTACGGGAGGAGCAAACTCGCCGGCGAAGCGTTCGTGCGGCAGTATCGGCAACATCTGGTCGTCCGCACGTGCGGACTGTACGGCGTGTGGGGCAACGGCGGGAAGGGCGGCAACTTCGTCGAGACGATGCTGCGGGTGGCCGGGCAGAACAAGCCGCTACGGGTGGTGGCCGACCAGCGGTGTACGCCGACGTACACGGCCGACCTCGCCGACGGCATGGCGAGATTGATCGAACAGGGTACGACGGGGTTGATTCACCTGACGAGCGGCGGCGACTGCTCGTGGCACGAGTTCGCGGCGAAGATTTTCGAGCTGTCCGGCGTCGCCGCCGACCTCACGCCGATCACCACCGCCGAGTTCGGAGCGAAAGCCCCCCGCCCTTGCTACAGCGTACTCGGATCGAGTCGCGGAAATGAGACGGGTGTGCAACTGCGACCGTGGGGCGAAGCACTCGCGGCGTATTTGGAAGAGAGGGACGAACGGCGCGGCGTGAGTGCGCCGGGGTGATTGAGAACCGGCGGGCTCACGGCGCGCCGGTGGCCAAGAATTGGAACCATTACGGTGCGTATTTGGTCGG
>JANNVG010000491.1:0-3496 GCA_031414395.1 Fimbriiglobus sp. | reverse complement strand
CCGGCGGACTCACGTCGCGCCGTTCGCCTTCCGAGTCGGACGCTCGCGTGGAAAATGCGTGGCAATCGGCCCCCGCGTCGGATACGCTTCCAACGAGAGTGACGACTGCTCTTTGACAACCCGTGCCAGAAGTCGGAGGCGCACCGACATCAGGCCGCTACGAGGCCATTGAAACTTCCGCTCGTCCTGGGCCAGCTTGCGGTTGCCCTCGACCTGGTTAACCCACGTCAGGCCGCTACGAGGCCATTGAAACTCGACTGCGTCATCAATGACGATGGCGAGATGCTGGTCGGTGCACCCACATCAGGCCACTACGAGGCCATTGAAACTTGCCTTGCAGGGTCTTCAGGGACGGCAGGTTGAGCTGGGGTGCACCCACATCAGGCCGCTACGAGGCCATTGAAACTAGTTGCCTCCACCGGGAAACCCATCGTAGCCGAACCACCGGTGCACCCACATCAGGCCGCTACGAGGCCATTGAAACTTGCCTGTCTGAATCCGCAGGAAGCCCATCCGATCCAGGTGCATCCACATCAGGCCGCTACGAGGCCATTGAAACTTGGTGATCTCGAAGTGACACTTCGTCTGGTCGTAGCCCCCAGTGCACCCACATCAGGCCGCCGTTCGGCCACCCAAAACAACACCGCCGGCGGGAGAGGCCGATCCCTCTCCCGCCGGCGGTGTGTTCGTTTCCTCCACCACTCCCTTGCTCACACCCAGCCGTCGGTGGCGAACTCGTACCGCCCCGTCTGCTGGTTGAAGCTGAACACCCGCCGCGGGCTTTCCAGCATCCGCGTCTGCAATCCGATCTCGAACGACAGCGACGCGAGGGAGTTCAGGTAGTACCCCACCCGCGCCCGCCCGCGGACGAACGAGTTGAGCGACCGCAGGCAGTCGGCGATGCAGTCCTCCCACTCGTGCGGGTGGTCGGTCCGCAGTTCGTACTTGTGCTTCGCCCGGTTCACCGGCCCTTCGAGCATCACCAGCCACGGCTCGGTGGCTTGCGTCGCCCAGTGGGCGAGAGTGACGCCGGCCCGCGCGTCGGTGGCGTCGCCGGTGAAATTGAACAGCACGCCGAGCGCGTCCGGCCACGCCATCGCCGCCCCCGGCGGGGCGAACAGCCAGCTCGTGCCGTAGGCCGACGGGGCGAGCGGCAGTTTGAGGAACGGTCGGCCGGTGGCGTCGAACACCTCGCCCGCCCCGGTCAGTTCTGTTGCCGCGTCGGTGGAGGTGCCGGCGCGTTGGTGCAGCAGGTCGGCGAGCGAGCGGAGTTGTGTGTGCGGGGCACCGAGTGTGCGGGCCAGTTTGCGGACGGTGTCCCAGTAATCCAGCGCGGCCACGTTCATCACGTTCCGCCGCTTCCAGTCGTCCGGGTACTCGGACACCCGCCCGGCCAACTGGAGCGGGATGACCGTCTTGCCCAGGGCGGTCGCCTCGTTCACCTCGCGGTGAACCCATTTGGACGCGACGGCATCCGGCGAGGCGAGCAGGACGACGTGCGTGGCGGCGGCGATGGCCGGCAGGATGCGTTGCTCGAAGTCGTCGCCGGGGGGGATGTCGGTCAGGTCGAGCCAGACGTCGAGGCCGGCCCGCTTCAGGTCGAGGTGCAGCCGCTCGGCGAACGGGCGATTCCGGCGGCAGTAGCTGATGAACACGGTGGCAGGCACGGGCGACCCTCCGGAGTGTGTGCGGGGAATACGCCGACGAGTGGCGGAGATGACACAAACCTGTTCTGTCGTCGAGCAGTTCGATTTTGTTTGACTTCGATTGGCCTGTGGGTACCTTGCTCAAACCCTCAGCCGATGCCAAGCCCCTGCCGTCGAGCATGACATGCCCCCGCCCCCGCCGACACCATCCCCGGTCCGCGTCGAACAAACTGGCCTGCGGCACTTCTTCGACCACCACTGCCGCGACCAGAACCCGGCCGAACGCCAGTACCGCGACGACTTCATCCGTGTGTTCGGCGAACACCGCATCCTCCCGCTCGGCGACGCGGCCGGCGACACCCGCCCGTTCATCACCCGCGGCCTAGAACTGATTGCCGAGGCCATCGCCCGCGGGCAATACGTGTCCTACGACGAACACACCGCTGACGGAAAGTACCAGCACACCGGCGCGGCCGTCCTCACCCGCCCTCTGGTGGAGTTCGCCCTCCGTAAGCGGTCGGCCCAGTGGGACATGGTGACCGCCTACTTCAAACACAAGTCCGACCTGGACGTGAAAACCTTCCGCTCGGCCGTCCGCCGGCTGCTCGACTTCTACACCGACGGCTCGTTGCGTCTGCCCGACCCGAGCTCCCGCGTGTGGGTGTGCAACCGGGCGCGGTACCGTACGAACATCCGGTTCGGCGACCCGAAGGCGTGGGCCGAAGACGGCGGGGAGTTCGACTTGAACCGCCTGCCGCCGTGGTGACGGAAAATCGCCGGCCGGGTGTCATCGCCGCCGCCGGCCGGCGTAGATCTGGTGCAGGCTCCCGGAGGGTCGCCGTGTTCCGCCCGGAGGAGATCGCCGACGTGGTGCGGCAGGTGGCCGAGCGGGTCGCCCGCAACGGCACGCGCACGCAACGGGCCGACTTCATCGCCGACGCACTCACCATGCTGTTCGCGCCGCGAGAGGGCACGCGCCCGCGGGTCGAGTTGTATCACGCTGACCGCGGGCCGTTCGAGGCGTGGCTGACCACCACTTTGGCGAACCTGTGGGTGTCGAAGCGGCGGGCGGACGGCCGACGGAAGACGCTGCCACTCGACGGGCGGGAGGCGGACGAATCTGAGCCGTTCCCGTGGGAGCAGGTGGAAGGCCTCCTCGGGCCGGCGTTCTGCCCCGCCGACCGGGTGCGGGTGGAAGGGTGGAAGCCCGGCGACCGAGTGATTTTGCTGGCGGTGTCCGGGTTGCACCTGAAGTCGGCGGCGGACGACTGGGAACGCTATCTGGTGGCAGCGGAGAAGGTGTTCCGGGTGACACTGCCGCGGCCGTTACCCACGCCGGGGCCGGTGAACGAGTCGCCGGCCGACCGCCACGCGCGGGTGGCCGCCGCACTGGGCATTCCCGCGAACACCCTCTCGCAGCGGTGGCGGCGGAACAAGCATTTGCTCGCCGAACTGAACTGCATCCGCGGCTTGGTGGCGGTGTTCGACGACAGGGAGACCGACCGATGATCCCACACACACCGTCCGACGACCCGCGGGGCTACCGGCTCGACCTGTCCGACGCGCTGGCAGGTGGGTCGGCGGCGACCGTGGCGTTGGCGTTGGCACGGTGCCACACGGCCGGCGTGCCGGTGCCGGAGGAGATGAGTCGGCAGGCGACCGCGTTGCTCCCCGGAGCGACCCCGGCGGTGGTCGTAGAGGTGAACCGTTGGGCGGACGCCGCACGCTCGCTCGGCCGGCGGTGGGACGCCACCGACGACCCGTGGGAGGCGGACGAACTGGTGCGCACGCTGGTCGAGCTGCGGACCGACGCCGACGGGCTGCTGGCCGTGCTGGGGGAGGAACTGCGG
>JANNVG010000490.1:0-7286 GCA_031414395.1 Fimbriiglobus sp. | reverse complement strand
GGCTAACAAGTCGTCGGACTGGCATTGCCCACCTGACGGTCAGTAACATCGGTCGCCGCTCCGCGGCGGGCAGTTGCGTCCCCCAAATGGGGTTCCACCTTCTAGAAGCCCACCACCCCCATCTCCCCCTCGCCCAGGAGACCCGCCATGATGCGCCTCGCGCTCGCCCTCGCCGCCTGTGTCGCCCTCGCCGCTTCGACTCCCGCTCAGGACGTGGACACACTCGCCGGCAAGCGGGTGGTCGTCCTCGGCGACAGCAACACCCAGGCCGGCGGGTACGTGTCCTTCGCCACCTACTACCTGGACAAACTGCACCCGGACAAGGCGTTCGACGTGCTCGGCCTCGGGCTGGCGAGCGAGACCCTGTCCGGGCTGAGCGAGGACGGGCACGCCGGCGGCAAGTTCCCCCGCCCGTGCCTGTTCGAGCGGCTCGGGCGGGTGCTGGAGAAGGCCAAGCCGGACGTGGTGGTCGCCTGCTACGGCATCAACGACGGCATCTACCTGCCGCTCGACAAGGAGCGGTTCGAGGCGTTTCAGAAGGGCGTGACGAAGCTGATCGACCAGTGCAAGGACGGCGGGGTGAAGCGGGTGTTCCTCGTCACCCCGCCGATTTACGACCACACGCCGAAGAAGGGCGAGGCGGACTACGACGCGGTGATGACCGCCTACGCCAAGTGGATGACGGGACTGAAAGTGACCGGCGTGACCGTCATCGACCTGCACGCCGCCATGCGGACGGCCCGCGACGCCCGCCCCGACCCGTTCGCCAAAGACAAGGTGCATTACGGCGACGACGGCCACCTGCTCGTCGCCCGCACCATCCTGACGGCGGTCGGCGTGAAGGTGCCGGACGAGACCGCCGCGACCGCGAAAGCCGACCCGCTGTTCAAGCTGGTCGAGCAGAAGCGGGGGCTGCGGTCGGCCGCGTGGATGGCGCACGTCGGGTACACGCGGGAGAAGACGGTCGAGTCGGGGCCGCTCGGCACCGTCGAGGCGGATGCGGCCAAAGTGCAGGAGAAGATCGACGCCCTGCGGCGGAAGAAGTGACCTTCGACGCGCGGGCGGGGTGCGACAAAGTTTCCTGGCGACTGGGCCGTGTCATCGCCGCGAGCTTGCGAGCGTCCTCGAACAGACGCTCGCAAGCTCGCGGCGATGACACGGTCCCAGAATCCGTTGGCGCACCCGCGATAGGTTTGCGGTGGAGGGTGTGTCGGCCGTCGGGTACACTCGGCACAGTTCGATCCCGCCCGCCACCACCTCCCGACCCCCTCCGATGCGATTGCCCCTCGCCGTCTCCGCGTGTCTGCTGTTCGTCGTCGCGGCACCGGCCGACGACCACTTCGAGAAGCACGTCCGCCCGCTGCTGGCCGAGAAGTGCGTGGGGTGTCACGGCCCGGACAAGCAGAAGGGCGGGCTGCGGCTCGACACCAAAACCGGGTGGAAAACCGGCGGCGACAGCGGGGCGGCGGTCACGCCGGGCAAGCCCGACGACAGCCCACTGATGAAGGCGGTGCGCGGGCAGGGCGGGCTGAAGCAGATGCCGCCGGACAAGAAGCTGAGCGACGCGGAAGTAGCGGCGCTGGCGAAGTGGATCGCCGACGGTGCCGCCGACCCCCGCGACGGCGGGCCGGCGAAGCTCGGCGGCATGACGGTGGCCGACGCGAAGACGTGGTGGGCGTTTCAGCCCGTGGCGAGGCCGCCAGTTCCAGGTTCCAAGTTCCAGGTCCCAAGTGCGAACCCGGTTGATGCGTTCATTCAACAGCGGTTGGAGAAGGCGGGGCTGACGCTGTCCAAGCCCGCCGACAAGCGGACGCTGTTGCGGCGGGTCACGTTCGACCTGACCGGCCTGCCGCCGACGCCGGAGGAAGTGGACGCCTTCCTGAAGGACGACACCGCGACCGCCTACGAGACGGTGGTGGAGCGACTGCTGTCCAGTCCGCACTACGGCGAGCGGTGGGGCCGGCACTGGCTCGACCTCGTGCGCTATGCCGACACCGCCGGCGAGACGAGCGACCACCCCGTTCCCCACGCCTGGCGGTACCGCAACTGGGTGATCGACGCCTTCAACCGCGACCTGCCCTACGACGAGTTCCTCCGCGAGCAGTTGGCCGGCGACCTGATCGCCGCCAAAGGCCCGCCGGACCAGTACGCTTCCCGCGTGGTGGCCACCGGCTTCCTGGCGACCGCCCGGCGGTTCGACTTCGACATCACCAAGTCGATGCACCTGACGCACGAGGACGGCATCGACACAATCGGGAAGGCGCTGCTCGGCCTCACCATCGGGTGCGCCCGCTGCCACGACCACAAGTACGACGCCATCTCCGCCCGCGACTACTACGCCCTGTACGGCATCCTCGACAGCACCCGCTTCCCATTCCCAGGGTGCGAACACACCCAACAGCCGCGGGACATGGTGCCGCTGGTGTCCCCGACGGAGTGGGCGCAGTCGGTGAAGCCGTATCAGGACAAGCTGGCGAAGCTCGACGCGCGACTGAGCGGGGATGTGGCCCTGGCGGGGGGGCCGACGGCGGTGCGGGGGCGGGTGGAGAAGGCGGAGTTGTTGAAAACGGCGCCGAAGCAAGACGTGGCTTACGCCGTCGCCGAAGGCAAAGCAGCCGACGCGAAGCTGCACCTGCGCGGCGACCCGGAGAAGCCCGGCGAGGTGGTGCCGCGGCGGTGGCTCGAAGTGCTCGGCGGCACGCCATTGAAAGACAAGTCCGCGAGCGGGCGGTTGGAGCTGGCCGGGTGGATCGCGTCGAAGGACAACCCGCTGACCGCCCGCGTGATGGTGAACCGCCTCTGGCTGCACCACTTCGGCAAGGGACTGGTGGCGACCCCGAACGACTTCGGCACCCGCGGAGAGAAACCGACGCACCCGCAGTTGCTCGACTGGCTGGCGGCCGAGTTCGTGAAGTCCGGGTGGAGTGTAAAAGCGCTGCATCGCACGATCTTGCACTCCACCACTTACCGGCAGAGCGGCGACGCCCGACCCGACGCGGCGAAGGCCGACCCCGCCAACGACTTCTACTGGCGGTTCGACCGCCGCCGGCTGAGTGCCGAAGAACTCCGCGACAGTCTGCTCGCCGTCAGCGGGCAACTCGACCGCAAGCCGGGCGAGGCCCACCCCATCCCGCCGGAGTCGAGTTGGAGTTTCACCCAGCACGTGCCGTTCGGCACCTTCTACGACATCGACAAGCGGAGCGTGTACCTGATTCAGGTCCGCAACCGCCGGCACCCGTTCCTGGGGTTGTTCGACGGGGCCGACCCGAACGCCACCACCCCGCAGCGGCAGACGACCACCGTGCCGACGCAGGCGCTGTACTTCCTGAACGACCCGTTCTTTCATGCTCAAGCGGCGAAGGTGGCCGAGGGCGTGCGGGCGAAGCCGGACACCGAGCGGGTGAACGAGCTGTTCCGTCGCGCCCTGCAACGCCCGCCGACGGACAAGGACCGCGAGTTCGCCGACGCGTTCCTTGTCCGATACCGCAAGGCGCTCGACGGCAAACCCGACGCCGACACCGCCGCATGGAATGCGCTCACCCGCGTGCTGCTCGCCAGCAACGAGTTCCTGTTCGTGGAGTGAGCCGGCCGCGCGGTGCGGACGTGACGCGCCATCGCCCCTCACGAGTCGGACGGAACGAGGTCTCTTCCCCCTTTCCCTTGCCGTCCCCGCACCCGTCCCTACCTAATCTGTTCGTTGTATCGCCTTCCGCGGGCCGAACCTCCGCCCCGGATTCCCCCTCGTTGCCGACGCCGGCCGACCCGAGCAGTCCCCCTACGGACGTTCAAACCCCATGAACTCCAGCGAACCCATCGCGGACACCCCGACCACCCCGGCCGACCAGACGCCGCCCCCACTGCCGCCCGAGGTGGCCGTGGAGCAGCCCCCGCCGCTGCCGCCGGAGGCCGCCGCGCCACCGGAGGCCACCGCGCCGCCGGAGGCCACCGCGCCGCCGGAGGCCACCGCGCCGCCGCCGCCCGCCGCGGGTCGCACCCCGCAGCCAGTGCCCGAGGTGCCGCCCGCCCCGCAAGGGCACGAGCTGGCCCGCATCGCCCAGGATTTGCAAATCCGCCGGGTGCATGTGGAGGCGGTGGTGCAACTGCTGGACGAGGACAACACCATCCCGTTCATCACCCGCTACCGCAAGGAGCGGACGGGCGGTCTGGACGAGGAGATGCTGCGGCGGATCGAGCTGCGGGTCCACGCCCTGCGGGCGCTGGCGGACCGCAAGCAGACCATCCTGAAGAGCATCGCCGGGCAGGGGCGGCTGACCGACCCGCTGCTGGCGGCGGTCATGGACGCCGACAGCGTGAAGCGGCTGGAAGACCTGTACCTGCCGTACAAGCCGAAGAAGCGGACGCTGGCCTCCGACGCCCGCGACAAGGGGCTGGAGCCGGCGGCCCTGGCCGTGTGGAACCGCGACGAGGCGGTGGCGAATCTGCCCGAGGTGCTGGCCGGCCTGGTGAACCCGGACAAGGGGCTGGGCACGCCCGACGACGTGGCCGCCGGCATCCGCCACATCCTCGCCGAGTACATCGCCGAGGACGCCGAAGTCCGCTGGCCGGTGCGGCAGTTCGTCCGCGACAACGCCCTGCTCGTCACGAGCAAGGCGGACGGCGTGCCGGACGGCAAGGGGCAGGAGTTCCGCGACTACTTCGCCTTCCAAGAGCCGGTGCGGATGATGCCCCCGCACCGCGTGCTGGCCGTCAACCGCGGGGAGCACGAGAAGGTGCTGCGGGTGAAGATGGAGTGCGACGCCCGGCAGGCCAAGTTCATCACCTTCGACTGCCTGCCGCTGGCCGACCACCCGCACCAGGAGTTCATCATCCCGGCGATGGAAGACGCCGTGGACCGCCTGCTGCTGCCCAGCCTGGAGCGGGAAATCCGCAAGGAGATCGGCGAGTTCGCCCAGGACCACGGGGTGGACATCTTCGCCCGCAACCTGCGCAGCCTGCTGCTGAAGGCGCCGCTCGGCGGGCGGAAGGTGCTGGCTATCGACCCCGGCCTCCGCACCGGGTGCAAGCTGGCCGTCCTCGACGAGACGGGCGAGCTGATCGAACACGGCGTCATGCTCCTGCCGACGATTCAGAAGAACTCGAACGGCAAGCAGAGGCTGGAGCAGTTCATCCGCAAGCACGGCATCGAGGTCATCGCCATCGGCAACGGCACCGCCTGCCGCGACGCCGAACAGGTGGTGTCGGACGTGATCGCGGATTTGGCCGACCGCCGCGCCAACCCGCGGCCGGCCGTCGCCCCGCTGCCGCCGGTGGTGTCCGAGTCCGTCCAGGTGGCCGCGGTGGAGACCGTCGCCGCGGTGGAGACCGCCGCCGCCGTGACGACCGTGTTCGAGTCCACCACCTCCGCCCCGATGACGGGCGGCGTCGAGGTGGTCAGTTCGTCCACCCCGCTGCCGACGGGCGACGCCCCGTCCGCGTCCGACACGGCCGTCGTCGCCGCCCCGGTGCCCGCGGCGGCGGTTCCGCCCCCCCCGCCGCCGCCCCCGGTCGAGAAGATCGACCTGGACGGCCTGCCCGACGCGCCGGCCGAGATCAGCTACGTCATCGTGAACGAGGCCGGCGCGAGCGACTACTCGGCCTCGCCGATTGCGAAGGAAGATTTCCCCGACCTGGACGCCACCGTGCGGGGCACGGCCAGCATCGGCCGGCGGCTGCAAGACCCGCTCGCCGAACTGGTGAAGGTGGACCCGCAGCACGTCGGCGTCGGCCTGTACCAGCACGACATGCGGCCGAAGTATCTGAAGGAGAGCCTGGAGACGGTCATCGAGAGTTGCGTGAACACGGTGGGCGTGGACGTGAACACGGCCAGCGTGCCGCTGCTGAGGCACGTGTCCGGGTTGAACCAACTGGTGGCCCGCGAGATCGTCGAGTTCCGCGCCAAGAACGGCCCGTTCCGCACCCGCGAGCAGTTCAAGAGCGTGCCGCAGTTGGGCGAGGTGCGGTTCACCCAGGCGGCCGGCTTCCTCAAGATCCGCGGCGGCGACGACCCGCTCGACAACACGTGGGTCCACCCGGAGAGCTACCACATCGCCCGCGCGGTGTTGGAGGCCATCGGGCACACGCCCGCCGACCTGACCGACAAGGCGAAGTTGGCCGACATCCGGCACAAGTTGACCACCCAGAACCCGGAGGCCATCGCCAACCACTACAAGGTGGGCGGGCCGACCGTGCGGGACATCTTCGACGCCATCGCCAAGCCCGGCCGCGACGTGCGGGAGGACCGCCCGGCCCCCATCTTCCGCAAGGGCGTGTTGAACCTGGAAGACCTGCAACCGGGCATGGAGCTGAAGGGCGAGATCCTGAACGTGGTGGACTTCGGCGCGTTCGTGGACGTGGGCCTGAAGGACAGCGGGCTGATCCACATCAGCCAGATGGCCAACCGCTTCATCAAGAGTCCCTACGACGTGGTGAACGTGGGCGACGTGGTGAGCGTGTGGGTGAACAGCGTGGACCCCGACCGCCGGCGGGTGTCGCTCAGCATGATCCCGCCGGGGCAGGAGCGGACGTTCGACCGCCCGCCGGAGATGCAGCAGCAGCGGCCGCCGCAACAGCGGCAGGACCGCCCGCCGATGGACCGCCCGCCCCAACAGCGGATGGACCGCCCGCCCCAGCCGCAGCAGCAGCGGCCGCCGATGGACCGCCCGCCCCAGCGACTCGACCGCCCGCCGATGGATCGCCCGCCGCAGCGGTTGGACCGCCCGCCGATGGACCGCCCGCCGGGCGAGCGGGCCGGCTTCATGCCGCGCCCGCAATCGACCGTGCCCCCGCCGGTGCGCCCGGGGCAGGGCAAGCCGGGCGGCCTGTACCGCGGGCCGGCGCTGCCGCAGAGTGGCCCGCCCCGCCCGCCGTTGGACGCGCCACCGCCGGTCGCCGCCGAGGGCGGCCCGCCGGCCGAGGGTGCGGCCCCGCCGCCGAAGGCCAAGAAGCCGGGTGCCAAGCTGACCAGTCAGCAGAAGACGGGCAAGGCGCCGGTGAACACGTTCGCGCAGCTGGCCGCCATCTTCACCAAGCCGACCGACCCGCCCAAACCCCCCCCCGACGCGACCCCGGAGGAGCCGAAGGCGGACGAGCCGAAGGCGGACGAGCCGAAAGCGGACGAGCCGAAAGCGGACGAGCCGAAGGCGGAGTGACGAGTCAGTCCGAGAGAACCGGGGCCCGCCAGGGGCGGGGGGCCGCCCCAAGTACCAAGATTGGGGCGGACCCCCAACCAGCCCGTAGGGGGTACAGGTATGGGGGGGGGGGGGCCCCAACACCCGGGGGTTGTGGGT
>JANNVG010000489.1:0-10381 GCA_031414395.1 Fimbriiglobus sp. | reverse complement strand
GAAGCGCCCGCTGGACCCACCCTACTTCCAATTGTCCGGCAGCTTCTCCGCCACCCGCTCCGGCGGCACAACACCCAACCCCTTGCAGATGAGTGGCCCGACCAGCAGCGAACTCACCGACTCATCCCGCTTCCCCAGCGTCGGCACGCCGGCCCCGACCGCGAACAGCGGCACATGCGTGTCGTAGGCGTGTGGGGTGCCGTGGCTGGTGCCGAGCGAAGCCACACCCGTCGGCAGGCAGTACGCCTTCGGCACCACGTACACGTCCCCACCGCGGTCGGCGTGGTAGCCCCACTGACACCGGCGTGTCAGCGGGTCGGGCGACGGCGGGCCGAGCAGTTGCTCGCGGGTGAACGCGGCCTCGACGTGCGGGCGGTTGGCCGCCCACTTCGCCACCGCCGCCGACACGTCCGCCACCTTCACCCCGCTCTTCTCAATCGCGGTGTGGTTCAGGTAGACGTTCGGGAAGTGCATCCGCACGCCGCCAGCCAACCACCCGCGCGGGCCGCCGTCCAACTTGCCGAACTTCTCGTCCAGCACTGTCCCCACCTCGTCGTCGATTTCCGTCCGCGGGTCGAACCGCTCGGCGTCCGGCCGCTCGTTCGCCCACCGCTCGGGCAGCGGGCAGACGCCGTGGTCGGCCGTCACGATCAGCGTCCACCGCCCCGGCCCGTAGCGGTCTTCGAGGGCGGCAATCGTGCCGGCGATGAGCTTGTCGGCCCGCAGCGTGCAGTCCAACACCTCGTGCGAGTCCGGCCCCCACTTGTGCCCGACGGTGTCGTTCGCCGAGAAGCCTAGGAACAGCAGGTCGGTTCGCCCGCCGGTGCCCAACTTCTCCTGAGTGATGCACTCCCAGGCCAACTCCGCCAGCAGCTCGTTGCCGAACGGCGACGCTTCCAGCCGCTCGTAGTACCGCTTCCCCGGCGCATTCTGGTTGTCGATGTTCATCGGGTGCGGGAACGTCGGCCCGTACCCCACCGGCCCGCCTGTCTTGGCGTCTTTCTCGAAATGCGTCTCACCCGGCGCGTCGTCCGCACCGACGGCCGCGGTGTACACGGCCTCCGGCTTGAGTCGCTCCCACTGCTTGTTGAACCACTTGTCCGCTTCCGCCCGCTTGTTGAACTCCGTCACCCACGGGTGCGGGGTGTCGCGGTAGCGTGAAGCGGTGTGAAACTGTCCCACGTCGGTGTCGAAGGCGTACACGCCGTCCGGGTTCTTCCCACCCATGAGCACGGCCGCCCGGTCCTTCAGTGCCAAACTAAACACCCGCGACCACGGGCGCTCGCGCTTCAGGTGGTCGCCCAACCCGTCCACCAAAAGTTGATCGGGGGCGAACCCGGCATTCGTTGACTTCGGATCGGAGCTGATCGGCACGCGCAGGGAAGGGCGGTCGGGGGTGACGCTCAGCACGATGCCGTTGCGCTTGCGGTCGTACCACTCGTTCTCGATGACGCCGTGAACGCATGGCGGCAGGCCGGTGCCGATGCTCGCGTGCCCCGGCCCAGTGGCCGAGCACGAGTACGGCAGGTGGGCGTTCGCGTACCACACGCCGTTGCGTTCGAGTGTGGCGAAGCCGCCGGCATCGAACAGGTGCTTCCACCGCTGCGGGTAGTCGCCCCGCATCTGGTCGAACACCATCACGACCACGAGGCGGCCACCGTCACTCGCCTGCGGCGCGGGCGGGCGTTCATTCCACCGACCGGGCAGGTAAACGGCGGTGGCCACCACGAAGGCGGCGGCGGGCAACAGTACGAGGGCGAAGCGGACGATCTTGGACACGGCGGGCACCACGCGGGTGATGTCAGCATACCCCACAGTCGGCCGGCAGACGTGACAGGGAAACGAAACACCCCGCGACGGGCGGGGGGTGTCCGGTGCGGAGAGGATGGGATTCGTACCTTGCCCACCGGCGGCGCGAGACGATCGGCGGCGACCGAGGCCGCGGTCACGCTCCGCGGCTCTGGACACCCGCGGGATTACTTTCGAGGCCTCGTCGGGGCGAACGGCTTCTCCCCGTGGACGACGACGTGGTACTTGTCGTGTGGCACGTCGGCCCACTCTTGTTTGGTGCCGTCCGGCCACACGACCACCAACTTGGTCACTTTCGTTTCGGCCCCGAGGCCGAACACGAACCGGCGGTCGGGTGTCGAGGCGTAACTGCCCCCGCCTTTGGCGAAGCGGGTCTGGGTGCGGCCGTTCGCTTCGAGTGTGACGCGGGCGCCGACCACGTCGCCGCGGTCCTTGCCGACCAACTCCACCCCGACCCAGTGCCGGCCGTCCGGCGGCAGGACGTTTCGCAGCACGGCCGCGGGGTGGTTCAGGTTGTTCACCGCCACGTCGGTCCGGCCGTCGTTGTCGAAGTCGGCCAGCGCCACGCCGCGGCTCAGGTGCGGCGACTGGAAGTAGTCGCCCCCGCGGGCGGTGATGTCGGTGAACTTGCCGCCGCGGTTGTGGAACAGCACCGGCTTCTGGAGGCGGGTGGCGCCGGTCGGGTAGCGGATGGCGTGCCCGTTGGCGATGAAGATGTCCTCCCACCCGTCCAGGTCGAAGTCGATGAACCCGGTCCCCCAGCCGACGAACTTCTGGCCGATGGCCCCCACCCCGGACGCCTGCGTGGCGAACACGAACGACGCCCGCTCGGCCGTCGAGTGGTTGCGGTACAGGGCGTGGAACTCGTTCTCGTAGTTGGTCACCCACAGGGTCGGCTTGCCGGTCCCCTCCGGGTCGCCGGCGTCCACCCCCATGCTGCCGTTCGGCGACCCGCCGCCGTCCATGCCCACCCCGGCCGTCATGCCCTGTTCGGCGAACTTGATCGTGCCCTTCTCCGACTTGTTCACGTAGAGGAAGTTGGCCACCGTGTCGTTGGCCACGTACACGTCCGGCTTGCCGTCCGCGTTCACGTCCACCACCACCACCCCGAGCGACTTGCTGGCGTTCTCGCCCCCTTTCAGAATTCCGGCCGCCTCGCTCACGTCGGCGAAGGTGCCGTCGCCCTTGTTGCGGTACACCTTGCTCGGCAGCCCTTTGAAATTCTTCGGCGGGCAGACGTCCGGCGTCTTCCCGTCGTAGTTGCAGTTGGGGTGATTGGCGAACGACCAGTCCACGTACTGGCAGACGAACAGGTCGGGGTGTCCGTCGCCGTCGAAGTCGGCCCACGCCGCGCTCGTCGCCCAGGTGACGCCCGAACTCAGGCCGGCCGCGGCCGACACGTCGGCGTACCGCCGCCCGCCCTTGCCGTCCGGCTCGTTGTGGAACAGGGCGATTCGCCCCCACCCGCTGACCAACAGGTCCGGCCACCCGTCCCGGTCGTAGTCGCCGGCCGTCGCCGCGTGCGAGTAGAACCACGCCGCGCCGTTCGCCAGCCTGTCGAGGCCGACGGCGGCGGTCACGTCTTTGAACTTGAATGCGCCCTCGTTGCGGTACAACCGACCGGGGTGGCCGAGGATGTCCTTCTTGTCCGCCCCGCCGTAGTGCCCGCCGCCGGGGATGTACAGGTCGAGCAGCCCGTCCCCGTCGTAATCGAAGGCGGCCAGCCCGCCGCCGAGCGATTCCAGGATGGCCAGGTGCGGCACCTCTTCGCCGTTCTTGTAGGTGAAGTCGATGCCGGACGACGCGGTGACATCTTCGAAGTACGACGGCCCCGACAGAACGGGGTCCGCCGGCACGGGGAGAGACGGGAGCACCGGCACGCGCGACTCGGTCGGCTTCGGCCCGCACCCGGTGGCGGCCAGCCCGCCGGCCAGCGCGACCGCAACGCCGACCGCGAGCCAGCGCCAGGCCGAGGGGATTTGCCGACGGGGTTGGTCCGTGTGTCCGGTCATGGCGACTTGCTCTCTGGCGGCTTACTGTCGGTCTTGGCGTTCGGGTCGCGCGGGCCGACGGGCCGCAAGTGCCGCCGGTGGGTGGCGGCTCTCTCCGCGTTCCCCTTCCGCTCGTGGTGCTCGGCGAGTGCCCGGTGCGCCGGCTGGCAGCGGTCGTCGCGGTCGATCGCCCGGTCCAGCCACTGCACACCCAACCTGTCTCGGCCGATCCGGAGGAACAGGATCCCCGCCTCGGCAAACTCTTCGGCCGTCACGCTCGGGTCGTCGGCCCGATCCCGGAGGAACGTATTGATCTTCTCCACGAGGTCTTTCTTCTCGTTGTAGTCGGCGAGTGCGGCGGTCGCCTCGTCGGCCCGCCCCTGCACCTGGAGTACCGTCACCAGCACGAACAGCGCCTCGGTGTCCGCACGGTCGTTCTTCAGCACCTCCCGCAACCGGGCCTCCGCCTTGACCGGGTGCCCGTCTTGCAGTTCCAGGTTGGCGAGCGTCACCAGCAGCGCCGGGTCTTTGGGCAACTGGACGAGTGCCTCTTCCATCAGGACGCGGGCCTCGGCCGCCCGCCCTTGCAGGAACAGGCAGATGCCCAGCCGGGCCTTCACCTGGGGGTCGTCCGGGGCAAGTTGAGCGAGCCGTTCCAGGTGGGGCAGGGCTTCCGGGGCCTGTTTGTCTTCGAGCAGCATCTCGGCGATGCGGAGGCGGGCCGGCACCAGGTCCGGATCGATCTCCAGAGCCTTGTGGTAGTCTTCAGAGGCCATCTTCTGGTTGTTCAACCGTTCCAGCACCAGCGCCCGCAGGTAGTACGGTTTGGCGTACCCCGGCTCGACCTCGACCCACTTGTTCAGGCAGGCGTAGGCCGGCTTGTACCGCAGCCGCACGATGTACGCGCTGGCGATGGTGTTCAGGATCTCGCGGCTGTCCGGGTGCTGGTTGTTGACGAGGTCGAACAATGCTGGGGCGAGTTCGTCCACCTTTCCGGCCTGAACGCGGAGCAGGAGAAACTCACGCTGGATGTCGTCGGACGCCCCGCCGTTCAATTCCAGGCAGCGGTTCAGGTGGGATTCGGCCGATTTGATGTCGCCCGTCCAGCGGGCGGTGCGGGCGGACAGGCGTTCGACCTCGTGGCTGTACGGCCACACCTTCCGGCAGAACTCGAGCTTCTGTTGCGCGACCGGCAATCGCTCTTCCCGGATCGCCGCCTCCGCCTCGTGCCACTGGACGACGGCGTACCGCCAGCCGGCGAACAGGCCACCGGCGAGCAGCAGCACCAGCACGGCGAAGCAGGTGAGCGGGCGACGGCGTACGAGGCGGAAGGGCGCGCCAGTGGACCGCAGTGCCTTGCCGACGAATGTGTTCATGGGACAGCACCCCGGGCGAGAAGCCGTGTGCAGGGCGACTCCGCCACGGGGTGCGAGACTGGGACCGATGCGCGGCGAGGCATCTCACTCCAGTTCGACATCAATGACTTGCCGCCCTTGCTTGACGGTCTTCGTCAGGGGCGAGGTCTTCGCCTTGCTGTAACTCTCGGGGATTTTCACGTATTTGGTTTTGTCACCCGAGGCCGTCCCTTCGACCGCCGGGCCAGCGTTCCCGCCGCCACGATCAGACGGCGGCTTCTGCGACTCTTGCCCGGCGGCCATGTTCTTGTACTTCGCAGCGTCTTTGCCAGACCCTCCGGCGAGTTTTTTGTCCGGGTTCACCGATTCCGTTTCGACGGTGACGACGAGTTCACCGACCGGGATGTCGGAGATCGAATAGGTGCCGTCGCCATCGATCGGGGCGGAGTAGGCCGTCCCTTCTTTGGTGACGTACTGTACCGTCCCGCCGGTGACCGGCTTTCCCTTGTACTTGATGGACCCGGACACACTCGCCGGGGCGTTGGGATTTGCACCACCGCACCCGAAGCCGAGAGTTGTCAACACGATACCGAGGATCACAGAGGCAAGGACACGAATGTCCATCGGAGGCTCCGAAAATGTTGTCGATGATGGGGGAGGGTAAGACACACTGAAACGAGGCCACAGTGCGGGATCGCCTGTGGCCTCTGGATGACCTACGCGGAACCGAAGTTGCGACAAGTGTGTCGGGGCCGCGAATCGGGTTACCAGTCGTTTCCGATGACGAGGCCGTCGTCGGGGACGAGCGCCCGAACCCACGTGGTCGCCGAGGCGTTGAGGGAGACGTTCCGGACGCTGCCGTCCATCAGGAGAACCTGAATGCCCCCGGCCGTCAAAGACTGGAGTCGCTTCGGGTCGCAGTTTACGATCGCAGGCTTGGACTGGGGGAGTTGGAAGTAGGCGGTGACGCCAGTGTTCCGGTCGAGCGGGTAGTTCGCCGGGATGGAACCCAGGTCAGGGAAGCCACCGTACCCTTGGCCACCACCGGTGATGTTGCCCGGAACCCAGTAGACGGGAGTAATCCAGGATTGGTTCGGCTGGTAGTTTTGACTGACCGGTCCGGGGAGTGGGGCCCCGTCCTCCATCCACGTCCTCTCGGAGTACGTGTGCGACCGGTCCCAGTCGTTGCCAGCCCTGGGGCCGCAGACGGCATACCGCTCCAGATACGCGATGGTCTGGCTGGTGCCGTCGCCGAACGATGACGGGATGCGAGCCTTGCCGCCCACTTGCCAGTCCTCGCCCCAGCCGCCGCCGAAAGCGTGCCAGTTGGCCGAATAGCTCGTGGCCCCGCCGTTGCCCCAGGTCGTGTTTTCGCCACCGACCGACGGGTCGGTCGGCGAGATGAACGTTTTGACCACGCCACGGTCCGGACCGTTTTTCGTCCGCCACGACTTGCTCTGCGCGTTCCCGTTGTCGTTCACCCGAGGCGAGCGATACAGGTTTTCCTGTTCGAGGTAGGGCAGCAGAAAGTACTGCTGCGGGCCGAACCGAGACGGGATGGGACGAGCGTTCCAGTCGACCCCGTTTTCGCCGGACGTCGGGAAGCAGCCCATGGTCGTCGGCAGTTTGCCGTTCGCGTCGTGGCAGGCGTGGATCGCGATGCCGATTTGCTTCAGGTTGTTCTGGCTCTGCATGCGAGCGGCGGCCTCACGCACTTTCTGGACGGCCGGCAGCAGGAGGCCGATGAGGATGGCGATGATGGCGATCACCACCAACAGTTCGATCAGCGTGAACCCTCGGCGAGGGTTCAGAGAGGGAGAGAACACTGGACACCCCGTAACTGGGAGAATGGATCGGGGACACAGAGAGGGAGAGAAACAATACCTATATACATGGGCATCGGGTTCGCTGTCAACCCTCCACTTCGCAATTTCTTCGGAAACGCGGCACCACCGGCGCACTTTCAGTCACCGGGCCGCAATGCCATTTGGGGGTTCGCCGCATACTGATACACCGTCGCCCCTCACCGGCCGGCCGGTCGAACACAATCTTCTCCCCACCGCCCATGACACTCCCGGTCCTCTCCCCACCTTCACTCGCCCAGCAAACTAAGGCCGGCGGGTCGAACGCCAGCCGCACGCCGTCGCCCTGGTGTCGCGTCCCGCTCGTGGCGTTCGCGTTCGTCGGGCTGTTCGGCGTCCTGCTCACTTCGTACCCCGCCCGCAACCTGGACGTGTGGAGCCACCTGGCCGACGGGCGTGACCTGTTCCGTGCGGGCGGCGGGTTCAAACCGACTTGGCTGTACGACCTCGGCACTCACCTCGTCTACTCCGTCCTCGGCGGGGGCGGGTTGGCCGCGGTCAAGGCGCTGCTGTGCGGCGGGGTGGCGGTCCTGTTACTTCGGCTGGGGGCGGTGAGCGGGTGGCGGGCGGCGGTCGCGGTCATCGGACTGGCGGTGCTCGCCATGAGCCACCGGATGTTGCTCCAGCCGCAAACCGCGTCCGTGATCCTGCTCGCGGTGGGGTTGTGGTTGACCTACCGCCAGGGGGCGACACGGGCCGGCCGGTTCTGGCCGGGGTGGCCGCTGGCTGTGCACTTCGTCGTGTGGGCGAACACCGACCACTGGTTCGTCCTCGGCCTCACGGTGGTCGCCGGCATCCGCCTCGGGCAGGCCCTCGACACGAGCGTCCGCGGCGCTCTCGGGTCGGCACTCCTACGGTGGGCGGTCTCGACCGCGGTGCTGGTGGGGCTGTCGTGCCTGAGTCCGTCCCACGTCGGCGGGTTGCGTGTGCCTGCTGAACTCCAGGCGGCGGTGGCGGCGTTGAAGGCCCCGGCGGGCACCGCCCAACTCGTCCACTCGCCGTTCGCGGCCGACTACTTCGCCCTGTTCGGCAACAACTCGTCGGCCCTGTCTTATTACCCGCTGTTGGCGTTGAGCGGGCTGTCGTTCCTGTTGAACGTGCGGGGCTGGCGGTGGGCGTCCTTCCTGCCGTGGGTGCTGCTCGCCGCGGTCAGCGGGGTCGAAGTGCGCACGACGCCGTTCTTCGCGGCCGTGGCCGGACTGGTGACGGCCTGGAACCTTCAGCAGTTCTTCGCCCGCCGGCCGTCGGCCCCGGCACGCCGGTGGGTGCGGATTGTGGGCATGGGACTGGCCGCTCTCGTGGCCGTGAGCTTCCTGGTGGCCGCCTGGCCGGGGTGGCTGCAAACCCCACCCTACGGGCCGCGGCAGTGGGCGGTGGACGTGCCCCCGGCCCTCAAGAGCGGAGCGGGGCACCTTCGCCGGACGCACACCGGGGGGGTGTGGGATGCCGACACCCGCACGCTGCACGCCTCGCCCGACACGCGCGCGGTGTTCGCCTGGTTCTGCCCGGAAGACGCCAGCCTGACCGACGACGCGGTGGTCGCCGATCTGCGGAACCTCGACCTCCAGCAGCAGGCGAGGGAGAAGCTACGAAAGTTGCGGGTGACGCGCGTGGTGGTGTGGGCCGGCGACTCCAGCCCGAACTCCCAGGATCTGCTCAACCGCCTGTTGGCCCGCCCGGACGAGTGGCTGGTGCTGCACGTCTCGGGCGGGCTGGTGGTGTTCGGGTGGGTCGATCCGGCCGCACCCGTTCCAAAGAACTACACGCCGTGGGCGGTGGACTTCGACCGGCTGGCGTTCCGGCCGGACGAACACGAGGCGGCCCCGCCGGCCGGACCCCCCGTGCCCCCCCACTGGTGGGAACAGTTCTGGGTGCCGGCGTACCCGTCTCGACCGCCGGGCCGGGATGAGGCGGACGTGCTGCTGCGGCGGGCCGAGTCCTCACGGGTCGCCACGCATTACCGGAACCTGACGGATTGGGAGGCCGGCCAGTTGGCCGGACTGGTCGGCGCGGCCGGCGGCTGGTCGTGGCCGGCGGGCGGGGTCGATGCCGCCGTGCGCGCGACCCTTTTCCACCCGCCGATGCCCGAAGGGAACGCCCCACCCCCGCAGACGATCATGACCTTGACCCTGTTGCAGCGGGTCGCCGAAGACCGCGGCGCGATCCCCATCGGGCAGGTGTACGCGGCCGTGCGGGCGGCCCGCCGGGCGGTGGCCGAGAACCCGACCGACGCCATCGCCCACCTGGTGCTGGCACAGGCCTACCTGACCCTGATTGAGAGCACCGCGGAAAAGAGGTGGTCCGACCGGGACGGCATCAGCGAACTCCGCCGCGTACGCCAAATCCAGGCCAGCGCGGCCCTGAACAAGGCCGTCGCACTCAACCCGAAGCTGGCACGGGGGCACCTGGAATTGTCGCGGTTGTACCGCCAGATCGGGTGCCTGGACTTGGCCGCCAAGCACCTCCGCGAGTACCGCAACATCCCCCCCCTGTGGGGTGGCCCGCCGATCAAAGGGGACCAGTCGAAGGAACTCGACGACGAGTTGGGGCAGTTGACCAAACTCGTGGAGTCGCGGAAGGAGAAGTTCGAGCAGGATACCGCCCGCGCGTCGATCAGCGAGCGCACCCAACTGGCGGTGCAGATGGAACTGGGGGGCACGGCCCGCGACCTGTTGCTCAAGTCGGACGTGTCGGCGTTCGGCACGGACGGGGTGAAACTGGAACTCGACCTACTCCTCCGTACCGGCCGGCCGGACGACGTGCTGAAGTGGACCACCCCGGAGGTCGGCGGGTCGCTCGGCGATCAGATGTACCACTGGACGCTGGCCCGCGCCCACCTGGCACTCGGCGACTACGAGTCGGGGGACCGCGAGCTGGCGGACATGGTCGGGGCGGACGGCGACCTGAGCACGCCGGCGGCCGTGGGGGAGGAGGTGGCGTTGGCCGTCGGCAAGGGGGTTCTGGACGGCCTGTCCGGGAGCGGACAGTTCGACCACCTTGCGTGGCAGGCGCTCAGCCGGGCCGACCTGGAGCGGCGGATGGCCGAGGTCGCCCAGACGCTCGGCCTCCAGGCCAACATGCACACCCTGCGGGGGGTGATCGCGATGGAAGCGGGGGACACCCGCCGCGCCCGCGCCACCCTCCAGACCGCCCTTCAATACTCACCCAACCCGTGGGGCGGTGGGCAACTCGAGTTCAGCGGGCGGCGGGTGGCGTCGGCCGCCCTCGCCCTGCTCGACGGCGCCCCGCCCGAACGGTAGCGCACTTTCAGTCGGCTCGTTGTGGCGGAACGCCGTTCGAGGTAGGGCGGGCGAGCCGACGCTTCGTCGGCGACCCCCGCCGCAAACCACCAACGGCGGGGGTC
>JANNVG010000488.1:0-12417 GCA_031414395.1 Fimbriiglobus sp. | reverse complement strand
GCGACCGCCAGGGAGCGGATGATGTCTCCCCCCGCGCCCAGGCGGTCGCGGCTCGTCGGCGGCGGCTCACGTCTTCGCGTCGCCGCCCAGGCGGAAGGTCATCTTGTCGGCGGTGGCGGTCGTCTCCGCCTTGCCCCAATTCGACGTGACCGCCACCTTGCCGCTCACCACCACCTCGCCGGTGCCGGGCACCACCCGCAGCTCGTCGCACGTGCCGAACCCGCCGAGCGTGCGGAACGTCACCCCGCCCGTCGCCGTCAGCGTGCTCGTCGTCTTGCCCGACACGGCCGCTTCGAGTGCGACCGCGTCGGCCGTCACCTTCAGCACCACCTCGTCGCCGTCCTTCACCTCGAACCACGGCTTCTCGTCGCTCAGGTGCAGCATCACCTTCAACTTCTTCGCCACCCCCGCGACCGGGGCCATGCGCTCTGTGACAACCGGCGGTGGCAGGTCGGCCTTCTTTTCGACAGCGGGAAGCGGGGGCACATCAGGCTTCTTCACCTCCGCGAACACCGGCACCGACTTGGTGTCGGCCACCGGCACCACCGGCGACGGCGTCAGGCCGGGGGCGATGAACGGTTGCGGGGTCGTCGGACTCGGCAGCGGCACCAGGTCAGCGGCTACCGGCTTCGGCGCGGGGAAGTCGAACGGCGCGGGAGTGACCGGCGCCACCGGCTTCGGCAGCGGGGCGAACGGCTCCGGCCCCTTGTCCGTCAGCGTCGGCAGCGGGACCGGCGGGTTGTGGATCTTGTGCAGGTCGGCGAGCAGCGTCGGGGGCACGGCCGGAGCCAGGGCCGGGTCGTTGATCGTCGGCAGGGCGATCGGCTTCACTTCGACCGGCTTCGGGTCGGCGGTCGGGAGGGGCGGCGGCAGCGGGGCCGGCTTCTTGTCATCGACTGGCAGGATGATCGGCGGCGGCACTTCGGTGCTCGCCGGCGGGGCCGAGACGGGCAGCGGGAGCGTCAGTGGCTTGGCGGACTCGACAGGTTCGGCCTTCGGCTCGTCCGCGCGGCGGGTGATGCCGACACTCCGACAGGCCGGCTCGGCGAGCGCCGCCAGCCCGCACATGGACAGGCCGAGCACCCCGGCCATCAGTTTCCAACGGGTCATTCGCATCGGCACGCACTCCGGAACGGGGGGACGGCGCGACCGCCGCCCTTTTCCAGGGCGTGCCTATACCCCCCGCCTTCCGCCGCGCCAACCCGAACTGTGAGTGGGTGTCGAACGCAAGGACTCCACGGTTGACGCCGGCGCGGAAGGCGGGTATGTCGCTCGCGGGGGGAATGTCACATGATTGGTGTCTTCAGCCGCTGGCCGGCGGTGCTGTCCGTTGCGCTGCTTCTCGCGGCGTGCGGGTGTCGCCTGTTCAAAGGCGAGGAGCGGCAGTTGCCACTGCCCCCGGACGTCACGCCCGAGCAGGTGATCGACGCGGACAACCCGTCCGAGTCCGTCACCCCGCTCGACCCGGACGACCTGGCCGAGTCGGGGCGGAAAATTCTGGCCGAGCGGCAGAAGCAGGCGATCGACTCGGGGAAGAAGTACAACGTGCTGGCCCTCTCCGGGGGGGCGGTGTACGGGGCGTACTCGGCCGGCGTACTGTGCGGGTGGACCGAGAGCGGACTGACGCCCGAGCAGGGCGGCCGGCCGGTGTTCGACGTGGTGACGGGCATCAGCACCGGCTCGCTCATCGCCCCGTTCGCCTTCCTCGGCCCGCGGTACGACCACGTCATCCGCCACCAGTACACCACCACCCGCACGGAAGACTTCTACAAACGGAACAGTTCCCTCCGCCGCATCGTGTCGGACTCGCTGGTGGACAACACCGGCTTCCGCGAGCGGGTGTTCACCGTGGTGACGGACGAGGTGATCCGCGACCTGGCGGCGGCCCACGTCGAGGGGCGGCGGCTGTACGTAGGCACGACGAACGCCGACACCAAGCGGATCGTGTTGTGGGACATCGGGGCCATCGCCACCCGCGGCACGCCCGACGCCCGCCGGCTGGTGTGCGACGTGATCATCGCGTCCGCCTCCATCCCCGCCTTCTTCCCGCCGGTGAAGATCAATGTGACCATCGACGACCGGCCGTACGAGGAGCTGCACATCGACGGGTCGGTCACCCGCTCGCTCTTCTTCCGCCCGCCGGTGGTGCCGAAGGGCGAGGGCGGCCTCAGCCCCGACCGGCTGGCCGGGTCGAACCTGTACGTGCTGGTGGCGGGCAAGATCAACCCGGCCCCGGCGGCCGTCCGCGTCCGCACCTTCCCGCTCGCGCTCAGCGCCTCGTCCACCCTCCTGTACTCCGTCACCCGCGGCGACCTCTACCGCATGTACACGTACTGCCTGCTGACGGGCATGAACCTGCGCGTGTCGGCCATCCCGGAGGACGAGGAGGTGCCGAAGTCGGCCACCGAGTTCGTGCCGGAGGAGATGACGAAGCTGTTCAACGCCGGCTTCCGGTACGGCCAGAAGGGGGACGTGACCGTGGCCGTGACCACCCCGCCGAAGGAGGCGGGCGGCAAGGTGGTGGTCGAGCAGTCGCGGGACGGGACGGCGTGGCGGGACGTGCCGCCGGGCCTGAAAGGGGGGGAGAAGCAGGGGGCGCGGACCGGCACCAAACTGACCGTCCGCCCGCGCGAGGCGGGCGTCGGCGTCTCGACCGAGGGTGAAGATTCGAACCGGCCGGGGCCGAGCGCGCCGCCCATCCGCATCCCATGAGGCGGGTCGATACGAAACGCGGGCGGGGCGGACCGACCTGGTCCGCCCCGCCCAGTGCGTCCAGACGATCCCATTACTTCTTGTCGACTTTCACCTTGAACTCGGCCACCGTCACATTGCCCTTGCTGGTCTTGCCCGTGATCTTCACCGTGTGCTCGGCCACGGGGGTGTCTTCCGCCGCGGACACCTTCACGACGAACTTCCCGTCGCCCGACGCCGGCGCCGACTTCGGCACATCCACCATCAGTTTGTCCGGCTTCTCGACGGTCAGTTCCACGTCGTCTTTCAGATCTTTGCCGCGGCTCACGCTGAAGTCCAGGTTCTTCGACTCGCCCTGCTTGATGCCGTAGGGCGACCCGACCGGACCTTTGATCTCCACCTTCTCGTCCACCGTCACGGTGTTCCCGCGGGCGTCGCTCACTTTCGTCTGGGTGCCGCCGGTGGTGGTGGTCGGGCCGCAACCGATCATGGTGAACGCGATCGGCAGCGCGGCGGTGAGCAGCAGTTTGCGCAGGGTCATGGAGGTCTCCGGTGTGAAAGGACGTGCGGTCGCCACCGCAGCCGGTCGCAATGACTGCCGACGAGGGCGACACGAGGTCACAGGAAACGAGAGCAGGCGGTGTGCCAATCGACGAACATGTCGAACGGTTCACCCGGTGAACCGCCCGGCACGGAACAGGGCGATGGGGTGATCGGTGCGGCCGGTGGTGGTCAGGTCGGCCAGGATTTCGCCGACCGTTGGGGCGAACTTGAACCCGTGCCCACTGAACCCGCACGCCACCGCCACCTGAGGGAAGTGCGGGTGACGGTCAATCACGAAGTGGCGATCCGGGGTGAGCGTGTACATGCACACCTCGGCCGCGACGGGCGGGCCGTCGGCGGCGGGCAGGTGCCGACCCAGGAACGCCCGCACGTCGGCCACTTCGCCCGGTTCGATGGTCCAGCTCACCTCGTCGGGCGATGGCAACTCCGGCGCGCCGTAGTGCCTCGCGCACTTCATGCCTTCGTCGCCCACGCTCGGCATCCCGTAATACGCACCGGCGGGGGTGTCGAGCAGGAACACGGGGAAGCGGTCACGGGCGAACGCGGCGTCGGTGCCGAACCACCACATCACCTGCCGCATGACGGTGAGCGGTACGCCGATGCCCGCGAGGAGTGAAGTGGCCCACGCACCGGCCGTGATGACCAGCCGCCCGGCCGTGTACGTCCCCTTCGCGGTTCGCACCTCCACGCCGTCACCCACCGCCCGCCACGCGATCACCGGCTCGTCGGCCCGCAGGTCGGCCCCGTGGGTTGTCGCGTCATGAAGGTGGGCTTGCACGCACGCTTCCACCGCCAGGATGCCGGCCGACTGTTCGAGCGTGCCGGCGAAACCGTCGGGGATGCGGAACTGCGGGAACTGGCTCTCCACCTCCTTCGCCGAGAGTGTTTCCACTGGCAGCCCGTGTTCGACCGCCGCCCGCCGCACCCCGGTCATCAGTTCGCCGCCGGGTATGCCCACGCACAGGCACGGGCACGGGGTCAGCAGTTCCTTCCCGGTTCGCGCTTCGAGTTCCGCCCACAGGGTGAACGCCCGCCGCACCAGTGGCACGTATGCCGGGTGCTCGTAGTAGGCGGTGCGGATGATGCGGGTGCGGCCGTGCGAGCTGCCGCGGTGGTGGGCGAAACCGAACTGTTCTAGCCCCAGCACGCGGACACCCCGCCGGGCGAGCGCCGCCGCCGCCGCCGACCCCATCCCGCCTAGCCCCAGAACGATCGCGTCGTAGTTCACGGCATTTCCCCGTTGCGTCCCGTCAGATTATTCCGGCCGCCGTGTACTCTCGGTGAGATTCTTTCATCCTCGGGTTGCGTCCGTCGCCTGCGGTTATACAATGAAATACGATACACGCACCAGACGCGAGGGTCCGCCATGTCGCCGTCGTTTCTCCGGTCGCTCACGCTCCCGGCTCGTCGTTCCGGGTTCACGCTGATCGAACTGCTCGTCGTCATCGCCATCATCGCCATTCTGATCGGCCTACTGCTGCCGGCGGTTCAAAAGGTCCGCGAGGCCGCCGCCCGCATGACGTGCAGCAACAACCTGCACCAGATCGGCCTGGCCATGCACAGCTACGAGGGCACGCACCAGAAGCTGCCGGCCGGGTATGTGTCCCGCACCACCGCCGTGAACGGCGACAACCTGGGGCCGGGCTGGGGCTGGGCGGCGTACCTGTTGCCGTACGTCGAACAAGAAAACCTGTTCCGCCAGATCAACCCGAACGCCGACATCCTCGACCCCGCCCACGCCAGTGTTCGCGTCACCCCGCTGAAGGTGTACCGCTGCCCGTCGGACACGCCCACCGGCGGCGACACTTTCATGGCCGAAGGGGAGAGTGGCCCGTTGGTGCGGCTGGCATTCGCCAACTACGTCGCCGTCGGCGGCACGTTCGAGGTGAGCGGCTTCCCGGACAACAACACCGGCACCTTCCTGCGGAACACCAGTTTCCGTATCACCGACGTCACCGACGGCAGTAGCAACACCCTGTTCGTGACCGAGCGGTGGTCGAAGTTCTCGCCGCGGACCACCTGGACCGGGGCGCTCACCGGCGCGCACAACCCGCCGCTGAATCTGGCGTACGAGGACGAAGGGGCGCAGACGTTCGTGCTCACGCAGACCGGCGAAGTGGCCGAAGCCCGGACGCCGAACAACACCCTCGGGCACGTGGAAGATGCGACCAGCCCGCACAGCGGCGGGGTGAACGCCCTGTTCGGCGACGGGTCGGTGCGGTTCCTCCGCAACAGCATCAGCCCGGCCACGTGGGTGGCGCTGGGCACCCGCACGGGCGGCGAAGTGCCGGGCGACTTCTAAGTGGCTGATCGCACTTGGAATGTAGGGCGGGCCGAGCAGGTCCGTTAGGACTGCGAGCCCCGCCGTCGATCCATTCGCCCCTCGTGGCGGGGCTTGTCTCGCTCCGCTCGACGGCGGCCCGCCCTACACTTGAGCCGAATGCCGCTCGGCAAGCGGCACCTACTTTCGGACATCTCATGCCCCCGCGTCGCCTCATCCTCTGGTCGGTCGTCGCCACGCTCGCCATCGCTGGGCTGGCGGTCGGCGGGTGGTGGCTGGCCAGTCGCGGCGACGAGTTCGCCACGCTGTCGGGTCACGCCGGCCCCGTGCGTGCGGTCGCGTTCGCCCCGAACGGGGAATCGCTCGCGTCGGGTGGCGACGACGGCACGGTGCGGGTGTGGGATGTGTCCACTCGCCATACGGTTCACACACTCCGCGGGCACACGGGCCGGGTGACCACACTGGCGTACAGTTCCGGTGGGCTGCTCGCGTCCGGCGGGCGCGACGGCACGGTGCGGCTGTGGGACACCCAATCGGGCACCGAAGTGGGCGTGTGGCCGGCGTCGAAGAAGGCGATTGAATGCCTCGCCTTCAGCCCGGACGGTGCCACGCTCGCCGCCGCCGGGGCCGATCATCAAGTCCACCTGTGGGGCGTGACCGACAAGAAGGCGATTCGCACGCTGCCCGGCCACTCGAAGCACGTTCACGGGCTGGCGTTTTCGGCCGACGGCAAACAAGTGGTGTCGGGGGCGGAAGACGGCACCGTCGACGTGTGGGACGTGCGCACCGGGGCGAAACTCCGTGAGACGAGCGTTGGCAAGCACCACGTCCACGGGCTGATGGTGTCGGCGGATGGCAACACGCTGGTGGCCTGTTGCGGCGGGCACGGACTGACGCTCTGGGACTGGCCGGTAATGAAGGAGCGCGGGGCGAAGTTCGACGGCGGCGGGCTGGCGATGGCCGCGGCGTGTTCGGCCGACGCCGGCACGCTGGTGACGGTCCACGAGGACCGCGCCGTGAAGGTGTGGAGCGCGGCCGGCGGCAAGCCGGTGAAGGTGCTGTGGGGGCACCAAGAGACGCCCGTTGGCGTGGCCCTCTCCCCGGACGGCGGCACCATCGCCACGGCCGCCGTCGATGGCACCGTGAAGCTGTGGAAGGTGCCCGCGAAGTGAGTTCCCAGGGTGTCGGACCTTCGGTCCTCAACCCTGGACTGAGTGAACAAACCCTTCGGGGTTGAGCGGCAGATTCGGTGAACTGGTTTCCCAACTCGCAAGACGCACACCCGAATCCACAACACCGCGTGCGATTCAATTTGCCACTTTGAACGTCTCGACTCCAACACCGCCGCGATTTCCCGCCGACATTTCTCGATCACATACGCCGTAGCCTGTTACCGCTTCGCCACTTCCGGCAAATTCCGTCAGATGGGGTTTCGGACGGGTGGGTGGTTTTGGTAGTTTAGGCGTTTTGATCAGGACGTTCGACGCCCCGCCGCGTCTGCCGAAGGAGTCAGGGACGTATGGAAGGCACCCTCCGGCTGTTGGAAGTGGTCCGCGACCGGAAGCTGGCGAGCGGCGCCCTCCGCGGGCTGTTCCACATCGCTATCGGTCGCACCGTCACCGCCCCCAACAGCTCCGTCGTGTCGGGTGGCGTCACCTGGCGGGAACTGGCGACCCTGCTGAAGGACGCCAAGTACGACAAGGAACTGGTCCGCGAACTCGGCGCCGACCCCGACGGACTGGCCCCGAAAGACCGCGAGAAGATGTGGTATCACGCCATCGGGCTGGCGAAGGTCGATTCGGCCGACGCCCGCACCCAGGCGGACAAACTGGCCGCCGCCCTCAAGCCGCTCGGCTTCCTCATCGGCCCCGCTCCCGGCGGGCCGTCCAAGTTGGCCAACCTCGGCCCGTCGCCGTCCCCCGATCCGGCCGACGAGCCGCCTCCCAACCCGAAGGCGAAGCCGAAGCCGAAGCCGAAAAAGTGAGCGGTTCATCTTGATCGGCGTGGGCGGGTGGGCGACAACGGAGGGATGCCACCTCCACCCGACTCCGACGACTTCCGCACCGACGACGAACTGGCCCGCGCCCACCAGCGGGGCGACGCGACCGCGTTCGCCCTGCTCGTGCGACGGCACGAGCCGCGGTTGCGGGCGTTCGTGTACGGCGACCCGCAGTGGGTGAGCGCCGGGAATGTCGTCCTCCGACACGTCTGGACCGCGGCGGATCGCGGCATCCGTGAGGGCAAGTGCCGCGGGCCGTTCCGCGTGTGGCTGTTCAAAGTGGCGACCGCGGTCGCGGCCAAGCACGCCGGCAACGCGCCGTCCGAGCGGGCGGCGGCACTCGCCACCTGTTTCGGCCGGCTGATGAAGGCCAAACCGAAGTGGCACCGGGTGGTCATGTGGGTGAGCCACGGGCTGAACCGCACGGTGGTCGCCAAGCACCACCGCGTCACGAAAGCCCGGCTGAAGGACATCTACGCGACGGCGACGGCGGCCGTGCGGGACTGCCTGAGCGGGCGGAGCGACACGCCGACCGACGAGCCGAACCGCGAGGTGGCCCAATGACCCTCCACCTGGAACGGGTGCCGTTCGACTCCGCCCGCCTGCCCGCGTGGCTGGAACGCTTCCTCGTGGGCGACCACCTGGGCGAGTTGATCGAAGAGTTGGTGGCCGTCCGCCCGCCGCAATCGCCGCTCGACTTCGACCGCTGGTTTGCCCCGCTCAAAGAGCAAATCCTGTCGGCCGGGTTGGGCCGCGTGCCGCGGAAGGCACTCCGACAGTTGCTCGCCGACCCGCCGGTGCTGCGGAAACTTCAAGCGGCGGTGCTGGCCGGCGGCGGGCGGTACTGGGACGACGTGCCGCGGTCGAAGGGGTTTCACCGCCGGCTCGCCACTGCCCGCCCGGCCGCTCCCGCGCCGGCGAACGCCCGCACGCCGGCCCCGCCGCGAACCGCCCCGCGGCCACTCCCGCCCGAGCCGTTACTGCTCGTCGCCGCTCCACCGGAGCCACCGGCCAAGCGCGGGTTGCCGGTGTGGCTGATCGTCGCCGCGGTCGCGGCCACAGTGGCGGTCAGCATCGCGGCGGTGGTGGTGGTCCTGCTCATCACCAACCGCGGCGAGTGAGTGATCGACCGATGGACATTCCGCACGACCACGACCAGCGGTTCAAGGAACTCATCAAGGAGTTCTTCGGCGACTTCCTCACGCTGTTCTTCGCCCCGTTCGCCCGGCGGTTCGACCTCACGTCCGTCGAGTGGCTGGACAAGGAGCTGTTCGACGACCCGCCCGATGGTGCGAAACACGTCGTCGATCTGGTGGCCAAGGTGCGGGCGACCGAACCCATCGATCCGACGTCCGCTGACCCGACCGCGTGGCTGGCGCTCGTTCACGTGGAGATCGAATCGCCCGACCGCACCACGCTGCTGAAGCCGCGGCTGCCCGGTTACTACTTCCAACTGCGGTCCCGGCACGCACTGCCGGTGTTGCCCATCGTGCTGTACCTGAACGTGGGACTGGGCGGGATCGGCGAGGACGTGGTCGAGGAGCGGTTTTGGGAGTTCCAGACGCTCACGTTTCGTTACCTGTACGTCGGCCTACCGGCGCTGAATGCGGAAGACTATGTTGGAGGGGACAACTGGCTCGGGGTGGCACTGTCGGCGCTCATGCGGATGCCACCGGGCCGGGCGGCCGAGTTGGGGGCCGAAGCCCTGCGGCGGATCGGACAGGCACCCGTGACCACCAAGCAAAGGCATTACCTGGGCGACTGCGTCGAAGCGTATCTGAACATTCCACCGGAAGAACAAGCCCGGTTCCGTGCCATTCTCTTGGCCAATTCCGAGGACAAACTCATGCCACGTAACAAGACCTCGTTCGACTACGGCCTCGAAGAGGGGATGGAGAAGGGGATGGAGAAGGGGGTCGAGATCGGCGAAGCCAAGGCGCGACGGGCGATGCTCGGCGAACTGCTCGAAGCCAAGTTCGGCCCGGTGCCGGCCGACCTGTCGGCCAAGTACGCCGCCGTCTCCGATCTCGCCACGCTCAAGCGGTGGGTGGTCGAAGCGGGCAAGGCCGACACGCTCGCCGCCTTCCGCGCGGCGGCGCACCTTTGACCGCTCCGGCCGGCGGCGGCGGGTTGTGATATAGTCCCCGTGCCCACCCGCCGGCCCCGGAGTCGCTTCGCCTCATGGCCACCCCCGTCGCGTCCGTCCCGGAATACTGCGCGGCCATCGGCCGCAGCAAGCTGCTCACCGAAACCGACCTCCGCGGCGTGCGGGCGCGGTGGAAGGCCGACCCGAAAGCGTCCGACACCGACGTGGACGGCTTCCGCAAGTTCCTGGTGCGCGAAAAGGTGCTCACCGAGTATCAGGCGGCGCTCCTCCAGCGGGGGCGGGCGGAGGGCTTCCTGTTGGGCGACTACGTCATCCTGGACCGCATCGGCAGCGGGCAGTCGGCCGGGGTGTACAAGGCGCGGCACACGTCCGGGCAGGTGGTGGCGCTCAAGGTGCTGCCGGGGTCGAAGGCGAAGGAGCCGAACACGCTCACCCGCTTCCAGCGGGAGGGGCGGCTGCTCACCCAACTGGACCACCCGAACGCGGTGCGGGCGTTCCAGGTGGGGCAGGGCGGGGGGGCACACTTCATCGTGATGGAACACCTGGAAGGGGAGACGCTCGACGGCGTGCTGGAGCGGCGGAAGAAGCTGCCGGTGGCCGAGGCGGTGCGGCTGATGTACCAGGCGTTCCAGGGGCTGCAACACCTGCACGAGCGGCGGATGGTCCACCGCGACATGAAGCCGTCCAACCTGATGCTCATCCCCCCGCCGAAGGCGGACACGCTCGGCAGCACGGTCAAGATCCTGGACATCGGCCTCGGCCGCGAGCTGTTCGACGAGGCCAGCCCGAACACACAAGACATCCACCTGACGACCGAAGGGGCGCTGCTCGGCACGCCCGACTACCTGTCGCCGGAGCAGGCCCGCGACGCCCGCAATTCGGACATCCGCGCCGACATCTACAGCCTCGGGTGCGTGCTGTACCACCTGCTCACCGGCCGCCCGCCGTTCACCGACAAGAACGTCATGGCGCAGATGGTGAAGCACGCCACGGCCCCGGTGACGCCCGTGCGGGAACTGGTGCCGGAAGTGTCGGCCGGGCTGTCCGCGGCGGTGGACAAGTTGCTGGCGAAGAAGGCCGACGACCGCCCGCAGACGCCGGCCGACGCCGCCGCCCTCATCGCCCCGTTCCTGGCGCAACCGGGTCATCGGCCCGAAGCCGCCGCCGTGCTACCGGCCTTCAAGGAGTGGCTGGAAACCGAGTCGGCGATGGCGATGCCGGCCGAAGTGATGAAGGCGGCGGTCGCGGCGACCCCGGCCACACCGCCGGTGGCCATGCCGGCCCCGCCCGTGGCAACTCCGGTGACGACACCGCCGACGGCCCGCCGCGCTCAGCCGGCGCCCAAGTCGAAGCCGATGGCCGCACCGGTGGTCGTGTCCGCCCCGCCGCCGGCCGAGATCAACGTCGAACTGGTGACGATGCCCGACTCCCCACGGGGCGAGGACGACGAGGACGAGGACGACGAACCGCGGGGGCTGCTCGACCTGGACCGCCGCGACTGGATCATGCTCGGCGGCGGCGGGTTCATGATGCTGCTGGCCATCGGCATCGGGTACGCCGTCACCCTGCTGGCGCGGGGGTCCGGCTGACCCCGCCCGCTCACTTCGCCTTCTTCTTCGACTTCGAGATGACTTCGTAGCACCCCTGATACGCCCCCCAGTTGCCGGTCGTCACGCCGTTCTGCGTGCTGCCCACGTACCCGCCGGCGTCGGCCTTCACCTTGATCTTCACCACGCCCGTCTCGCCCGCCTTCAGCACCCCGGCGTGCACCACCGCCGTGCCCAGCGTCGAGTCGGTGGTGTACGGGTTGCTCCCCCAGATCGACCCGCCGAGGGCGCCCGTCACCTCCACCGCCACCACCTTGTCGAAGTGCGTCTGCGTCAGCCCGAACACGCCGTTCGGCCCGAGCTTCACCACCTCCAATTTCTCCTCGACCAGAACGTCGCCGAACGCCAGCACGCGGGTGTCGGTCCACTTGATCGCCTTCTCCTTGTCGCCCACCTTCACCCGCACCGTTTCGGGCGACAGCTTGCCGCTCAGCTTCGACCCGTCGGCCGTGTACACCACGTCGGCGTCGGCCGGGTCGTCGTCCTCCTCGCCGATCTCCCGCTTGAGCTTGTCGTAGACCGCCTTCAGGTGCGGCAGCGCGTCCTTCGACGCGGTCTTCATCGCGCGGGCCACCTCCGGGTAGGCCAGCAGCCCGAGTCCGACGAGCGTGTCTTTGCCCGCCTCCCGCGTGCGCGCACTGCCGCCCAGCACGTCGGCCACGGCGGCGGTCAACTTCTTCCGCTGCTCGTCCGTCGGCCGCAACCCGAACTCCACCCGCTTCACCTCCTTCATGGGCACCTTCACCGTGCCGTACCGCGTCTCGACCGTCAGTTCGGCGTCCACCGGCGTCACCTTGTGAAACTGCCCGTCGGCCGAGCGGACCTCCCACCCGACCTCCGCCGGCTTCTCGTCCGGTTTGGTCGGCGGATCGACCGCCAGCACCAGACCCACGCACCCGACCACCACCGCCGTCGCCCACAGTCGGTCTTGCCGCATCGCACGCCCTCCCACCGGGTTCACCCCTACAACCGTACCCGACCGGCGGCGCCGGCGGAAGCGGGAGATGGTAACGAGTGTGTTGGACCTCAGGGCTATTGCGAACTTGAGGTTGGCGCGAGTTGAGAGATTGGGCAGATAGGGTCCTCCTTCGAGGACTCGTCATGCCCGTCGCTCTCACCGAGATGTTGGCTCGTGTCCCCGATCCCCGCAAAGCCAAAGGCAAGATTC
>JANNVG010000487.1:0-2067 GCA_031414395.1 Fimbriiglobus sp. | reverse complement strand
GACCCCGGCTGATCCGGACCAGCCGGGGTCAACCCGGCCGCTCGCGGAAAAAACACCCGCCGACCTTGCGGTCGGGGTTCGCCAAAACCCGGCCCCTGACGGGGCACGGCTCGCCGACCGACACGAGAGACCAATGTCCGCGCACCACCGCCCGCCGACTCCCGTGCTCGTCGCCGAGCGGCTGTCCAAGTCGTTCGGCGACGGCGCGTCGCGGCGGTTCGCGCTGCGGGACGTGTCGATGACCCTGTACTCGGGCCAACTGGCCCTGCTCATGGGGCCGAGCGGGTCGGGCAAGTCCACCCTGCTGGCGGTCCTCAGCGGGTTGCTGCACCCGGACGCGGGGAGCGTGCTGGTGAACGAGGACGGCATCCAGTCCGACCTGTGGCAACTGTCCGACGGGCAGATGGAGAAGTTCCGGTTGCGGCACACCGGGTTCATCTTCCAGGGGTACAACCTGTTCCCGGCGCTGTCGGCCCTCCAGCAACTGGAGATCGTGCTGAAGTGGGGCAGCGGGCTGGGCGACACGGCCGCCCGCACCCGCAGCACCGACATGCTCAACCGCCTCGGCATGGACGCGCAGAAGTACAAGAAGCCGGCGCAACTGAGCGGCGGGGAGAAGCAGCGGGTGGCCATCGGGCGGGCGCTGGTGAAGGAGCCGACGTTCATCTTCGCCGACGAGCCGACGAGCGCGCTGGACTGGGAGAACGGGCGGCGGGTGGTCGAGCTGCTGCGGGCCGCCGCCCACGCCCGCGGGGCGAGCATCTTCGTCGTCTCCCACGACGAGCGGATGCGGCCGTTCGCGGATGTCGTTTACCACCTGGACGACGGCCACCTGACCGTCGAACACAACACCCCGGTGCCGCTCACCGCCGCCGGCCCGTCGTCCCCGTCGGAGGTCGCCCGATGAGCCGCTGGAGAGCTATCCCGTGGGTGCTCGGCGTGGCGCTGCTGGCCGTCAGCCTCGTCGCCGCCCGGCTGAACACGCCCGCGTCCACCAACGGCGACAAGCCCGCCGCCCCGCCCCCGCCCGGCTCGGTCGTCGGCCCCACCGTGGTGGGCACCGTGGACACCGCCGGCGGGGTGCTGCCCCTTCTGCCGCCCGGCGTGCCCGGCATGGCCTCGCTGACGGTGAAGAGGGTGCTCGTGCGGGACGGCGGCACGGTCGCGCCCGGCGACGTGCTCGTCGAGTTCGACACGTCCACCGTCATCGAGAAGAAAGTGCAGGCCGAACACGCCGTCCTCGAAGCCGAGTGGGCGGCGGAGCAGGCCCGCCGCAAGGCCGAACTTCACCCGCAGGTGATCGAGAAGGCGAAGATCGGCGTGCGGAAGGCGGAAGGCGACCTGACGGCGGCCGAGAAGGCCCGCAAGGCGATCAGCGACTCCGTGGAGGAGAACCTGTCCATCGCCACCCAGTCGGCCACCGACCGCACCCCGCTGACCGAGGCGCAGAAGGAGGTGCGGCGGAGCCGCAGCGCGGACCTGCAACAGGCGAACGCGGCCGTCGCCGCCGCGAAGATTGGCGTCGAGGCGGCGAAGCACGACCAGGCGCAGGCGGAGTCGGCCGCCACGCTGCTGGAAGCGGACACGACCCGCGCGCAGGCGGCGGTCGCCCGGCTGAAATCGACCGTCGCCGAGGCGACCGCCGTCATCGAGGCGTTCAAGCTGAGGGCGCAAGTGGCCGGCGTGATCGAGCAGATCACCGTCAGCGAGGGCATGGCGGTCGGCCCGGCCACCCGCACGCCCCTCATGTACCTGGTGCCGGCCGGCCCGCGGGTGGTGCGGGCGGAGGTGGAGGCCGAGTTCGCCCACAAGATCGACGGGTTCGTCGGCAAGTCCGTCACCGTGTTCGCCGGCGAGAGGTTCAACGACGCGTACACCGGCACGGCCCGCCGCGTGAGCGGGGCGTTCCTGCCCAAGCGGTTCGGGTCGGACGGCCTCGTCGGCAACTCGACGCGGGCGCTCGAGTGCGTCATCGACATCGCCGACCCCGCCCCGGCGGGCAAGCCGCCCCTCCGCCCCGGCCAGCCGGTGCGGGTGACGTTCGGGAATTGATTCGGTGAGGGTGTG
>JANNVG010000486.1:0-7351 GCA_031414395.1 Fimbriiglobus sp. | reverse complement strand
CAGTGACCGGGTCTTTGTCGGATTCACCCCGCTCACTGCGTTCGGGGTTCCACCCGGTCACTGCGTTCCCGGTTCCAGGTGTCGGGCCGGGGGGTGAGGTCTCGAACCGACTCATTCCCCTTTGCGCTGTGCCGGGTGGCAGGGTATCGTACACACACCGCGGTCCACAATCCCGATCCGCCGCCGGTGGTGTATGCGCGTTCACATTCTGCCGGCGTCGGCCGGTGGCCTGCCGGGGCACCCGCTCACCGGGTTCGTCATCGACGGGCACATCGCCGTCGACGCCGGGCCGCTCGGGTGCATTCCGCTCGACCAGCAGGCGGCGGTCACGCACGTGCTGCTCACGCACGCGCACATCGACCACGTCGCCGGGCTGCCCATTTTCCTGGACAACGTGTACCAGATGGGCGTGTGCTGCCCGGAGGTGTGCGCACTGCCGCACACGCTCGACGCCCTGCAATCGGACGTGTTCAACGGCCGACTGATGCCCGACTTCATCGGCATGTCGCGGACCCTGCCGCCGTTCGTGGCCGTACACCAGGTGGTGCCCGACCGCCCGTTCGCCGTCGGCAAGTACACCGTCACGCCCATCCCGTTGCGGCACACGATCCCAACGGTGGGCTATCTGATCGACGACAAAACGTCGGCGGTGGCGATCCTCACCGACACCGGGCCGATCCCGGAGGTGCTGACCGCGCTGGCGAACTGGCCGCGGCTGCGGGCGGTGTTCCTGGAGTGTTCGTTCCCGGAGCGCATGAGCGAACTGGCGGGCCTGAGCAGCCACCTGACGACGACGCAGTTTTTATCCGGGGTGAAGCGACTGCCGCCGGGCGTGCGGGTGTACGCCGTTCACATCAAGCCGCGGTTCTGGGACGAGGTGACGGCCGAACTGACGGCCGGCGGGCTGGCGAACGTGAGCGTCGGCACCGCCGGCACGACGGTCGAGGTGTAGCGGAGGCGGTGTTGAATCCGGCGAGCCGAGCGGCGTGAGCCGCCGGGTCTGTTCAGTCTGGTAGGGCGGGTCGAGCGGCCGGCGACCGCAACCACGCGGCCGAATGTCGGCAAGGTTCGCGCCTCCCGCAGCGGGCCGCGACGCCCCGCCGTTGTGGATTGTGGCGGGGCGTCGCGGCCGGTGGCTCGGTGCGGACAGGTCTCCGCCCCTCGGAGAAGTCATTGCGGTCGCCGGCCGCTCGACCCGCCCTACCAGACTCCGGTCGCCGTGCCGGCTCCGGTGGCGTATCGTCTACCACCCTTCGGAGTGCCGCCCGTGCGACCTACCCTTCTGATCCTTTTGCTCGCCGCTTCGCCGTTGCTCGCCGCCCCGGTGCCGAAGGTGAAATCGAAGCGGATCGACCCGGCGGTGGTGGCCGCGTGGGAGAAGGCCGGCGCGAGGCTGGGTTGGATGGAAGCGAGTTGGTGGAGGATCAGCTCGGAATTCAGCCCGGAGGGGTTGAGCGACCCGCTCCCCGTGTTCGTCTTCCGTGCGCCGCCCGAAGTCGGGTTCGCCAAACTGCCCGCTCCGGACGTGCCGTTCGCCGTCCGCATCGCCCGCGGCGACCTGAACCGCGACGGGCTGAAGGCGCTCGCCCGGTTCGACCTCCTGCGGAAGGTGGCGTTCTGTGAGGTGATACTGCCGGCCAACGGGCTGATGGAGTTGGGGCGGTGCAAGTCGCTGGAGGTGGTGGAGTTGAATCGGTCGTCGGTGTCGGCCGGCGGGTTTTGCGGGCTGGCGGAGTGCAAAACCGTCTTCGCCCTGCGGATCGAGAACGTGGACTTGAGCGACGACGAGTTGACCGCCGTGGCGAAGATCCGCAACTTGCGGTGGCTCGCCGTTCACGGCTGCCAGATCAGTGCGGACGGGCTGAAGGCGGTCGGCCAGTTGAAAGAGTTGGAGGCGCTGGAACTGTACGGACAGGGGGTGACCGACGACGCGCTGAAGGAGTTGGCCTCGCTCACCAAGTTGCAGTCGCTCGAACTCGGCCACAACCGGCAGGTGACGGACGACGGGCTGAAGGTGATCGCCCGCATGTCCGACCTCCGCGCGGTGCAACTGTTCATGACGCAGGCCGGGGACGACACGCTGAAGCTGCTCGCCGGGTGCCCGCACCTGCACACCCTGCGGGCGTCGAAGACGAAGATCACCGACGCCGGGCTGAAGCACCTCGCCGGGCTGAAGGAGTTGACCTTCCTCGACGTGTGGGGCAACCCGTTCACCGACGTTGGGGCGAAGGAGATCGCCCGCTGCCGCGTGCTCGTTTGGTTGCACGTCACGGGCACCGAGTTCACCGACGCCGGGGTGAAGGAGTTGATGGCACTGAAACACCTCGTCGCCCTCAAAGTGTCTGGCTCCGGGGTGGGCGACGACGGGGTGAAGGCGGTGGGCACGATGACCGACCTGCGGGAACTGTGCGTGGGCGGGCCGAAGGTGACGGACGCCGGGGTGAAGGAACTGGCGAAGTTGACCCGGCTGACGCACCTCGACCTGCGGGACGTGGGCGTGAGCGACGCCGGGTTGAAGCCGCTGGCCGGGTTGACCGAACTGCGGGAACTGAGATTGGGCGGTACTAAGGTGACGGACGCGGGGTTGGAACACCTGACCGGGATGAAGGAGTTGGACTGGCTCGACCTGCGGAACACGAAGACGGCCGACGCCGGGCTGAAGCACCTGGCCGGGCTGCGCCGCCTGACCCGGCTGTTCCTGTATGTGACCGCCGTGGGTGACGCCGGGGTGGCGCACCTGGTCGAGATCCCACACCTTCACAACCTCGGCCTGTCGCAGACGAACGTGACGAACGCCGGATTGCCGCCGCTGGCGAAGTTGAAATCGCTTCGGTCGCTCTCGCTACCCACCGACACCACCGCCGACGCGAGGAAGGCGCTTCGGGAGCAACTGCCGGGCTGCGACATCGACCCGCGCGACTGACCCGCCGGGCCGCGGATTCGCCGTAAGTGCTTGGCCGGCATGAGTGCTTCCGCGTTCAGGGCATGGTTTCGCGGAGGGGTGGGGGGAAGTGAAACCAAACAATCCTCGGCCGGCAGGTGGGCTTGTCAGCGTCGGCGGAATCGGTTCCAATCCGGCTGATTGCACGGACGCACGCCCCATGATGGCCCCCCAGCCGCCGCCGTCGCCTGCTTCGGCCGACGCCCACCGCCCCCCCGAGGTGCGGTTGGACGTGCGCGTCGGCACCGCCCGCGCGGTGGGCTACGACCTGACCCGCGGTGAATTTCTGGTGGGTGGGGCGAGCGGGTGCGACGTGCGGCTGCCCGGCTCGCACCTGCCGCCGGTCATCGCGCAGTTCGGCCGCACGCCCGACGGCGTGTTCGTCCGCCGCCTGTCGCCCGCCTTTCCCATCTTGCTGAACGGCCGCCCGCTCAGTGGGTCCGATCCCGTCTGGGTGCAAAGCTCCGACCGCGTGGCCATCGGCTCCGCCGACATCGTCGTGAACGTGAACGGTGTGGGGCATCTCCGGCCGACGTTCCACGAGGTGCAAGCGGAGGCGAAACAACCCGTCGCCGCACCCCCGCCCGACTACGACCACGAGCGGGCCGCACTCGACCAGTACCGCGAGCAACTCGCCCAACATGCGAAGGAACTGGAAGCGGATCGTGTGGCGTGGTATCGGCGGCGGCAGGAGATCGAGGCCGAGGTGCGGCAGCTTCAGGAGTCGGTGACGGCGGGCACGCGGCAGGCCGACCGCGAGGCGTGGCTGACCAAGCGCGAGCAGGAGGTGGCCGCCCGCGAGGAGGAAGCGGCGAAGGTGCGGGCGGAGATGGCCGAGATCCGGCAGGCGCTGTTCGAGCAGTACCGCGAGCGGCGGGAGCAGCTCGAACAGATGCAGCAGGTGGTCCACGGGGCGACGAGTTCGTTTCAGGAGCGGCAGAGTTCGAGCGACGCGGAGTGGACCCGCCGGCGTGCGGAGTTGGACGCCGAAGCCCAGCGGTTGCAGGGGTACGTGACGGCCGAGGTGGAACGGCGGGTGGCCGAAATGGAGATGGACTTTCGTCGTCGGCGGATGGAGTTGGAGGTTCACCACGAGAGTCGGTTGCGGGAGTTCGAGGCGGAAGCGGCGAACCGGCGGGTACGGTTTGAAGACGAGTTGCGAAACTTCGAGCCGCGGCTGGCCGACCTGCACGCCCAGCGGGAGCAGGTGAGCGCGGCCGTGCGCGAACTCGACGTGCAGCGGCAGCAGTTGGGCGAGATGCGGGCGGACCTGGCCCGCGAGCGGTTGGCCATCGAAGCCGAACGGCGGTGGAACGACGAGCGGCGATCCGAAGGCGAAGCACTGACCGCGGCACAAGACGCCGAGTTGACACGGCAGCGGGAGTTGCTCGACCAGGACCGGCACGAGTTGGAAACGGAGCGTCAGCGGCACGCGGGCGACATCCTGCGGCTCGACCGCTGGCAGGCGGCGGTGGAGGAGCGGCAGCTTCAACTCGACCACCGCGCCGCCGAGATCGACGCCCGCGTGGGGCAACTCACCCGCGACGCGATGGAGTTGGAGGAGCACGTCCGCCGCACCGACGCCGAGCAGGAGCGACAGGCCCGCGAAGGCGAACGGCTGACCGAGGCCAAGCGCGAGAACGAGCAGCGGGCGGCACAGTTGGCCGAGCGGTCGGCGCAGATGGAGGCGCAACAGGCGAGCCTGGCCGTGCTGCGGGTGCGGCTCGACCGGCACGAGGAAGATCTCCACCGCGAGGCGGCGGCGCTGACCGCCGACCGCGTGCGGATCGACGCCGCCCAGCGGGAACTCGATGACCGGCTGCGGGACGCCGAACACCTGCGGGCGTCGCTCGGCGAGTACCACAGTACGAACGCCGAGGCCGAGCGGCTGATGGCCGACCAGCGGCAGTGGATCGAGTTGACGCAACTGGAATTGCGGCAGCAGCGGGAGCAATTGGCCGCCGAGCAGGAGCGGCTGAGCCAGCGGGAGTATGAACTCGACCAGCGGTCGGCGGACACGGCCGAGCAGACCGCCATTCTGAAGGCGAAGACGGCCCAGGTGATCGACCTGCAACAGCGGCTCGAAGCCGACCGCACGGCCGTGCTGTCCCGCGAATCGACGTTGACCGACGCCGACCACACGCGGGTGTCGTTCCAGGAGCAGTTGCGGAAGCGGGGCGACGAACTGTCCGCCCGCGGGAAGGAACTGGACGCGGCCGTACTCAAGATGGCCGACGACCGGCTGGCGGTGGAGCGGCTGAAGGCGGAGTTGGCCGGCGACCGCGAGAAGGCGGAGTCGGCCGTGTCCACCGCACGCCAGCAGCTTCACGACCGCGAGGCCGAACTTCAGCGAAACGCGCAACTGCTGGCCGAGCGCGAAGCGGCGCTCACCCGGCAGGTGGACCGCCTCCGCGAGACCGGCCGCAGCGTGGCCGCCGGGCGGAAGGAGTTGTTCACGTCGCGGCAGAAGTGGCAGACCGAACAGGCCACGCTCGTGGACCGCACCATCGCGGCACAAAAGGAACTCGACCGCTTCCGCACCGACGCGCTCGCCGAGATCGAGCGGTTGAAGACGCAGACGCCGAACATGGAAGACTCGGCCGGCGGCACGTTGCAGAAGTTGTCCGCCGCCCGCGAGGTGCTCCGCGGGCAGTTGGGCGAGCTGCACACCTACGCCAACCAGACCCGCGACACGCTGGAAAGCCTGCGGAACGACCTGCGGGTCGAGACCGAGCGGTTGCGTTACCGCGAGACGGAACTGGACCGCGCCCGCGGCGAACACCGGCTGGCCGTGAGCGAGTTCCGCGCCCAGGTGATCGACTGGCAGACGAAGGTGAACGGGCTGAAGGAGGCGATGAGCCGGAGCGAGATTCGCATCGACCAGAAGCAAGCCGACCTGGAAGCGGCGGCGAGGAAGAGCGACGACACCGCCATCGAGTTGGCCCACCGCATGGACCAACTGCGGCTGGACCAGGACACGCTCGCCGAACGCCGGGTGCAAGTGGAACGACACCTCGGCGACATGCGGGAGTGGTATCGCAAGAAACTCCGCGACCTCGCCGCCGAGAAGCAGGCCGAGCCGCCCCCGCTGCCGCGGCTGGCCACACCGGACGCCGACGCCGACATCGAACCGGGTGACCGGCACCTGGGCGAACTGTTGCGGTCACTGGAGTTGATCGACCTGACGACGCTCGACACCCTTTGGGGTGAAGCCCGCCGGCAACGTCGCACGCTGCGGCAGGTGCTGCTCGCCAGTGGTGCGGTCACGCTCTATCAGCTCGCGCTCATCGAAGCCGGCAACCTCGACGCGCTGATGATCGGTCGCTTCCGCGTGGTGGACCGCGTCCGCGTCACGCCCCGCGAGGCGGTGTACCGCGTCCACGACCCGGCGGCCGGCGGGCTGCGGGTGCTCCGCGTCCTCGGCGATGCCGAGATGCACGACGCCACCCACCCGGACGAGTACCGCCAGCGGTTTGCCACCGCCGCCGCACTCGTTCACCCGCACCTGACTGTCACGCACGAGGTGCTGGACGTGAACGGCCGGCCGGCGGCGGTGCAGGAGGTGGTGAGCGGGCTGCCCGGCTCCGAGTGGCCGGCCGCGTGCGCCTCCCCCGGCGTGTGGCTGAAGGTGGTGACGGACGCGGCGAGTGCGCTGGACGCCGCCCACCGCGGCGGGCTGACGCACGGCCGCATCACCACCGACACGTTCGTGCTGACTGGAAGTGGCGTGCTGAAGGCGACCGGGTTCGGCGACCCGCCGTGGCTGACGAGCGGGATGCCGCCGGCGTTCGAGCCGACCCCGACGGCCGACCTGCGGGCGCTCGGTCAGGCGGCGTACCTGTGGAGTCAGGCGGGTGGCAAGAAGCGGATCAAGGGCGGGAAGGGATTCCCCGAGCCGCTGCTGGCGGTGATTCGGCGACTCGAAACCGACCCGGAGAACCCGATGGGCGACACTGCCGCCGCGGGCGAGCCGTACCGCACGGCCGCCGAGTTGCACGCCGACCTGGTGAAGCTGGCCGTTAAGTACCCGCTCGCCGCGGACGCCTGGGAGGAGATGACCCGTGCCGCCGGCAGCGGCGGCGAGGTGGTGGCCCGCAAGGCGGGGTAGCTCTTGTAGGGCGGGTCGAGCGGGGATCGCGGGTGCCGTTGCGGAACGACGGTGAGCCGAACGTGGCCACCGGCCGCGACGACCCGCCGCCTTCCCGCACGGCGGGGCGTCGCGGCCGGCGGATTGGCCGGGCGGGGGTCATCGGGTGTTCATCGAGGCCGTTGCAGTCGCCGGCCGCTCGACCCGCCCTACGAGTCGATTGTTCGCTCGGTGTCGGGTGATCCTGCCGAGTCAGCAGTGGCCACACACGGGAGCGGGGGGGGGGCCCCCCCCCGCCAACGGGGGGGGGGGCCCCCCCCCCC
>JANNVG010000485.1:0-2178 GCA_031414395.1 Fimbriiglobus sp. | reverse complement strand
CTTGCATCACCTCTGTTCACTTCGCCAAAGAAACAGGAACGTTCTCGCCTTGAACACCTCCTCTCCATGACATGGAGAGGGGGCCGGGGGGTGAGGTTTCTAAATGCATTCCTACACTGTCGGCGTGCAGACTGTCACCTTCAACTGGCCGACCGGCCCGCGCCGCTACCGGCTGCACGGTGCCACCCTGGGCCGCGACCCGGCCCGCCCGCTTGTGGTGATGCTGCACGGCACCGGCGGGTCGGCCGAGTTCGCCGCCGAAGAGACCCGTTGGGCCGACCTCGCCGACGAACTCGATTTCCTCGTCGCCTTCGCCGACGCCCTGCCCGTCGATCCCAACTCGCCGCCGTCGTTCCTCACCAACCCGAAGCGGTGGAACGACGGCTCGACACGCCCCGGCGACCTGTTCCATACGGATGTGGACGACGTGGCGTACCTTCAGGCGGTGATCGACGACGCCGTCGAACACGGCCCGGCCGACCCGACGCGGGTGTACCTGACCGGCTTCTCGAACGGCGCGAGCATGGCCTTCCGGTTCGCGGCGGAGCGACCGGGCGAGATCGCGGCGGTGGCGCCCGTCGCCGGGTATTGCCACGTTTCACCACCGCTGTTGACGCCGCCCGTGCCGACGCTGTACGTCATCGGCGACGAGGATCGGTTACTCCCACTGCACGGCGGGCCGGTGCGGGTGCCGTGGGGCAATCGGATCGTGGAACGGCCGGCCATCGACGACACGCTGGCGCGGTGGGCGGCGGCCCTCGGGTGCGAACTGGTGCCGCAGTTGGTGGGCGAAGGCGGCGGGGTGCGGGCCGAGCGGTTCCTCGGCCCGGTCGAGTTCACGAAGCTGGTGGTGAGCGGGCTGGGCCACCACTGGCCGGGCGGGAGGGCACTGTTTAATCGGCGGATCGCCGGCCCGCCGTCGGACGCGGTGGACGGCTGCCGGCGGGTGTGGGAGTGGTTCCGCCGGTTCGCTGGAACCGGGAACGCAGTGACCGGGTAACGCCTGACACACCCGGTCACTGCGTTCGCGGTTCCAGGGAAACATATTGCCGTTGGCCTCTCCCGCGTTCGCATCTAGACTGTGGACACGCGCGACCTTACACGTCTTGCTCGCCCGGTGCGCATGAGTCTCCCGCTCCAAACCGCCGCCCTGCTCCAGTCCGCCCGCGACCTGGTGAAGGCGCTCCCCGCCGACGGTGTGCTGCTGCTCACCGAGACCGCCCTCGACTGGGCGGAGGTGGAACGCCACCTGATCGGGTGCAAGCTGTTCGCCGCGTCCGACAAGCCGGCCCTGCTCAAGCCGCTCCGCGACAGCGAGAACTGGACGGTGTTCGACCTGGACCCCGAACCGCTGCCCGTCCAGGAGCGACTGAGTACCGCCCTGCTGACCGCGGTGAGCACCGAGGCCGTGCAGCCCGGCGCGCACATCATCGTGCTGTACAACGGCATCGCCACCATCGAAGACGCGCCCGAGCCGATCGACAGCCTGAGTGTGATTCACCTGGGCGAACACCTGGAGCCGATGACCAACCAGGACTTGCGGAAGCTGGGCAAGCTGGTGCCGCTCGACGTGTTGCGGGCGGTCGTGGACCTGGCCAAAGAGATCGGCCGCGAGGGCCGCGAGGGCCAGCCCGTCGGCACCATCCTAGTGGTGGGCGACGTGAAGAAGGTGCAGGGGGTGTCGCGGTTCCTAAACTTCAACCCGTTCCGCGGGTACACCCGTGCCGAGCGTGACATTCGGGATCGCAAGGTGCGGGAGCAGATCAAGGAGATCGCCAAACTCGACGGCGCGATCCTGATCGGCCGCGACGGCATCGCCGAGGCCGCCTGCCTGTACCTGGACGTGCCGACCGACGGCATCGGGCTGAGCAAGGGGCTGGGCAGCCGGCACCTGTCGGCGGCGGCCGTCAGCCTGCACACGAAGGCCATTTCATTCTGCATCAGTCAATCCAGCGGCACGGTGCGGGTGTTCCAGCAGGGCGAACTGCGGCTGCACATCGAGCCACTGGCGCGCCCGCACGTGTGGCAACCCCTGCGGCTGGAAAGCCAGGAAGCCGAGGGGGGCGGGACGTGAGTGGGAGTCTGGTAGGGCGGGTCGAGCCGCCGGCGACCGCTGCGGCGTCGATGACGACCCGGTGAGCAACACTTCACCGGCCACCGGCCGCGACGCCCCGCCGC
>JANNVG010000484.1:0-6419 GCA_031414395.1 Fimbriiglobus sp. | reverse complement strand
CACTACCGGATGTTGAGCGGCCGGCAGGTGTCCTCGTAGGTGGCTTCCAGGTCGAGCGTCACGCCGGTCGTGTCGCTCAGCCAGAGGTGAAGCGTGGGTAGCGGTTGGCCGACCACGAGCGGATGAAACCAGGTGTCGAGCACCGGCCGTTTCCGCCCCCCTCTGTGCCGTCGCCGCATCGTCACAGCGTAGATCGGCGGCGGGTCGCCGTTGAGCATTTGGTCGGGCCGTTCGAGCCACTCCATGAACTGTGCGTACAGGTTGAAGTGGTGATCGGTCACGAGATCGACCACACTCACGCACACGTCCTGCCGAAGCAAATCGGCCACCTTGTTGACGAACGCCAGGCGACTGGCCGGGCGGTCTTTGTTCCGCGGCGACACGACCTCCACGGCTGCCACCAACCGCCGCCCGCGTTCGGCGTCGTACACCCGTACCTCGTAGGCATCCTGGTCGGGAATGTCCGTGTCGTGGGAGACGGTCGGTTCGGCGGGTGCCCAGGGGAGGGTGGTGACGCCCCCCCCCGACTGCCCGTACGGGGTCGGGGGGTCTCGCTCGAATGCCGACAGGTCCGACTCGTACCCGGAGCGGTCGCCGATGTGGACGCCGGGCGCCGCCTCGAAGCCCGGCGGCAGCTTCGGGACGAGGTGGAGCACCATCATCATCGGCCAGCCGGCGTGGAGCGCGTCCCACGAGTGGCGGGCGGACAGTGGCGGGTGGAAGTGGTCGCGGAGCGGCATGGGTGGTCCTCCGTGGCTGATTATACCGCCGCTTCATATCATGCGTGGAGTTTGCACCGACACCCTCGGACCCGACATGCCCATCGCGAAACTGGCCCTCGAAGACGGCACCGTGTACACCGGCCGGGCGTTCGGCGCCCACGGCGAGATGGCCGGCGAGGTGGTGTTCAACACCTCCATGACCGGCTACCAGGAGGTGCTCACCGACCCCAGCTACCGGGGGCAGATCGTCACGATGACGTACCCGCTCATCGGCAACTACGGCACGACGGCGGCCGACGCCGAGTCGAAGGGTGTGCAGGTGAGCGGGTTCGTGGTGCGGGAGTTGACCCGCGTGCCGAGCAACTTCCGCAGCGACCTCGACCTGGACACGCTCTTGAAACGGGCGAACGTGGTCGGCATCGAAGGCATCGACACGCGGGCACTGGTGCGGCGGCTGCGCACCCGCGGGGCCATGCCGGGCGTGCTGTCGAGTATCGATCCGGACGACCGCTCATTGGTGGCGAAGGCGAAGGCGCACGGCAGCATGGCCGGCCGCGACTACGTGAAGGAGGTGATCCCGCCCGCCCCGTTCGCGTGGGATCAGGGCTTCGATTCGCTCAGTCGGCACGTCATCGCCCAGCGGCCGGCCGACACGCACGTCGTCGCCATCGACTACGGCATGAAATGGAACATCCTCCGATGCCTCACCCAGGTGGGGTGCAAGGTGACGGTGGTGCCCGGCACCTGCACGGCGGCGGACGTGCTGGCCCACGACCCGGCCGGCGTGTTCCTGAGCAACGGCCCCGGCGACCCGGCGGCGCTCGACTACGCCGTGGACGCCATCAAGGGGCTGCTCGGCCAGAAGCCGATCTTCGGCATCTGCCTGGGGCACCAGTTGCTCGGGCGGGCGCTCGGGGCCGACACCTTCAAGCTGAAGTTCGGGCCCCGCGGGGCGAACCAGCCGGTGCTGAACAAGCGGACCGGGGCGGTGGAGGTCACCACGCAGAACCACGGGTTCGCGGTCAACCCCGACACCCTGCCGCCGGACGTGGAGGTGACGCACGTGAACCTGAACGACGGCACGTGCGAGGGGCTGGCCTGCACCAGCCTGCCGGCGTTCAGCGTGCAGTACCACCCGGAGGCCGCCGCCGGCCCGCACGACAGCACCTACCTGTTCGAGCAGTTCCGCCGGCTGATGGCGTTGTAAACCGGCTGCGGGTTTGGTATCCCGCCCAATCTCACAGGGTTGCTACGGAGAATCGGCATGGGCGTGGGACACATCCACACTCGGGACCTGGACGCCTTCGTCGCCGAGTGCGACCGGCTCGGCGGCATCGGCCACCCGGACGCCGGCGCGTACGCCGCCGACTTCGTGCTGAGCTACGACACGCCGGTGGACAAGGCCCTCGACCCGTTCTCGGCCGAATACTTCGCCCAGCAGGTGGCCCTGTACACCGAAGTGGCCGGGCAGCCGCTCGACCAGGTGAAGGGCGAGCAGATGCCGCTCGACGTGACCGCGCGGGTGGGGGCGGCCAACCCGTACGGCGTGCGGGACCCGAACTTCATCTCGAACAACGCGCGGGCCATTCACACGTGCATGATGATGGCCAACCTGCCGAGCGGGGCGCGGGTGCTCGACGCCGGCAGCGGGTGGGGGCTGAGTTCGGAGATGATCGCCTTCTGCGGGGCGGACGTGACGGCGGTGGACATCAACCCGCTGTTCGTCGAACTGGTCCGCCGCCGCTCCGAACGGCTCGGCCTGCCCATCACGTCCGTGCTCGGCACGTTCGACACGTTCGACACCGACCACCGCTACGACATGCTCTTCTTCTACGAGTGCCTGCACCACAGCGCGAAGGTGTGGGAGACGGTCGAGCGGTTGGGCCAGTTCGTCAAGCCGGACGGCAAGGTGGTGTTCGCCGGCGAGCCGATCAACGCCACCTGGTGGCCGCACTGGGGGCTGCGGCTGGACCAGCAGTCGGTCTACTGCATCCGCAAGTTCGGCTGGTGGGAGAGCGGGTGGACGACCCAGTTCCTCGTCGCCGCGTTCGCCCGCGCCGGGTTCGACCTGCAGGTGTTCCCGCACGTCGGCCTGCACAACGGGCTGGTCGGCATCGCCACCCGGAAGGGCGTCGAACCCCGCCCGCCGCTCAACCTGAGCGTCATGGACCCTTACAACCGCCCGCCGCCGCCGTCCGACCTGGCCGGCGAACTGACGGCCCTGCGGGCGCGGGTGGCGGCCTACGAATCGGCCAACCCGGCGGAGGCCGAACTCGCCGTCCTGCGGGCGCAGGTGGCCGCCCTCCGACTGTCCTACAACGACGTACTCACCTCCCGCTCGTGGCGGGTGACCGCCCCCATGCGGTTCCTCTTCCAGAAGCTCGGCCTGAGCCGCGGCGGGTGACCGGCGTCACAACACGTCCCACCGATTCGCCGCCCGCAACAGGCTGGCGGCCAGATCAGGGTGGGCGTTCGCCCATAGGTCGTCGAAGAAGACGAAGTGGTGATACGAGTTGGAGCGGTCCCACTTCGCCCGATGTTTGCAGACCTGGGCGATATGCTCCTGAACGAGCACCAGATCCCTCTTCGGGTTGCGAGAGTCCTTAATGGTCCCGCTCGGGGCGTTGCACTTCGCCAGGATGCGTTCGAGCAGCGTCGGGCGGGCGTTCTCCAACAGCCAGTCGGAGTACGCCGCCCAGCACGCCGTGTCGTTCGGGTTCGCCCGCACCGCCTTCTGCAGTAGCAGTTCGGTGCCCTTCGCCGTGCGGAACGCCGGCTCCAGCCCGGTCATCACCTCGGCGAGTGAGAGGTGGAACGAGTCCTCCGCCTCCTTGAACATGTCCTGCACGCGGATCAGCCCGCGGGCGAGGTCGGGGATTCGCACGCCGTGAATCACCCCGCACAGGTCGCCCGGATCAAGATCGGTCAACCCGCCACTGTCGTAGGCCGCGAAGTGGGCGAAGTACGTCTTCCCTTCGAGCACCTTGTCGCCGGTGCGGACGGTGAGCGCCTTCGTCACCCCCGGCGGCGGCTTGAACTTCCCGTTTGCCATGCCGTCGGGCAGCCGCCAGTCGTCCCGCATCAGGAATGCCACGCGATCCGGGTGCTTCGCGGCGTAGTGGTCGTCGAAGATGTAGACCGCCATCTCCAGTTCGTCGTCGTCGGTCAGAATTTGGATGTGGTTCTTCCCGCCTTTCATCTCGCCGATGTACAGGGCGTCATTCAGCCGCTCCGCCAGCGCCTTCATCGTCTTCGGGACGGGCCACTCCTCGTCGTCAATCTTCTCGAACAGGTTGCCGAAGCTGTAGACGTGCGTGCCGAGCAGTTGGTCGGCGTGATCGCCGGCGTCGTCGGCGCGTACCGGTTGCCAGATGCTCTGGAACCACGCGAGGACCGAGCCGGCCTCGAACCGCTTTACGTGAAAGCAGGTGGGGTTGTCGTAGTGGCTGCGGTAGACGAAGTGGACGGCCATGCGGCACCTGTTCAGCGGCTCACGAACGAGCACAACTCGGAGCCGACGAGCATGGCGTATTCCGGGTCGGTTCGCAAGCCGGGGGAGGTGGAGGTGCCGCTCAGCCGCACGGCGCGGGTGTCGTGCAACCGCCGCAACCCGTCGTGATACTCGGGCACGATGAGCGTGGGAACGGACTGCCGCACGGCGTGGAACAGTTCGCCGAGACTGCACGGCCCGCGCGCGCCGGCGGCACTCCGGCGGTCCAGGTACTCGAGTGCCGATTCGCCCCACGGCACCAGCCGGGCGACGGGGTCACTCAACCGCGGGGCGGAGTCGATCCGCCGCAATGCCGCATCGACCCGCCGGCCGAGGTCATCCAGCCGACTCGACATCTCGCGGGTGCGGTCCTCGAACTGCGTCGTCAGCCGGGCGATTTCGGTTCGCACGTCGGCCATCCACACGGGAATCCCGCCGCGGGTATCGCCGATCAATTGTTTGAGTTCACCCAGCACCGCCTTCGGCGAATCGTGGTCGTGAACGAACCCGACGCCCCGCGGCGTGGCACGCACCCACTCGACGATCAGCCGCCCCTTCGCCTCGGTGCGGACCGTTTCAAACAGCCCTTGCGTAATGGCGAACAGCGCCGCTTCCGCCGGCGGGCCGTACCGCGAGCGGAACAAGCCGTGCAGCTTGCCGGACTGAAACAGGCGGTGTTCCCGCGAGTCGGCGATGGCGATCTTCAGCGCGTCGAGGAGCAAGTCGAGGTTCGGCGGTGCGTGGTCTGCTCGCTCCGCGAGCGGAATCGGCCGGGTCTCAACTGCGGTGGCGTCCATGCCGTCCCCTTCTGCGAGCGTGAACCGCCCGTACTGTAGCGTGGTCCGTCCGTCGTCGCCTAGCCGAACCGGACCGCTCGTAGGGTGGGTCCAGCGGGCGCTTCGCCCGCGCCGACCCACGCGGTTGACATCGCCCGTGGGTCGGCGCGGGCGAAGCCGTCGCTGGACCCACCCAACGAAAACCGCCCGCATCGCACCGAGGAGCCGAACCGTGGCCGTCGATCCGAAGCCCCGCATCCTGAGCGGGGTTCAGCCGTCCGGCAAGCTGCACCTGGGGAACTACTTCGGGGCCATCCGGCAGCACATCGCCCTGCAAGACCAGGGCGAGGCGTTCTACTTCATCGCCGACTACCACGCACTCACCACGCTCCCCGATGCGACCGCGAAAGAGGCCGACGACGCGAAGAAGGCCAACCGCCCGGCCCGCACCGCGGCGCAGATTCTTTCCGACAACGTGCGGGATGTGGCTCTCGACTACCTTGCCCTCGGACTCGATCCTGCGAAAGCGACCTTCTACCGGCAATCGGACATCCCCGAAGTGTGCGAACTGGCGTGGGTGCTCTCCACCATCACCGGCATGGGACTGCTCGAACGGGCGACCTCATACAAGGACAAGGTGGAAAACAAGATCACCCCGAGCGTCGGTCTCTTCACCTATCCAGTGCTGATGGCGGCGGACATCCTTGTCGTGCGCTCGCACCTGGTGCCGGTCGGCAAGGATCAGGTGCAGCACCTGGAAATGACCCGCGACATGGCCGGCTACTTCAACAACGCCTACGGCGAGGTGTTCCCAATGCCGGCCGAACGGCTGGGCGAAGCGGCGGTCGTGCCGGGCACCGACGGGCGAAAGATGAGCAAGAGCTACGGCAACACCATCGACATCTTCGCCGAGGGGAAGGCGCTGGAAAAAGCCGTGATGGGTGTGGTGACGGATAGCACGCCGGTCGATCAGCCGAAGAACCCGGACACGTGCAACGTGGTCGCGCTGTACAAGCTGTTCGCCACCGAAAGCGAGTTGGAACAGATGGCGAAGGTTTACCGCGAGCCGATGCACGACGCCGACAGCCGCGGGGGGAAGCCGTTCGGATACGGGCACGCGAAGAAGATGCTGCTGGCGAAGATCGACGGCTACTTCGCGCCGGCCCGCGACCGCCGCAAGCTGCTCGAACGCGACCCCGGCCGGGTGGAGGAGGTGTTGCGAGCCGGGGCGAAGCGGGCACGAGAGGTAGCCCGCACGACGTTGCGGCTGGTGCGACAGCGCGTCGGGATGCTGCCGGAAAGCGTGGGGTAGGTCCGAAACGAGCCGGGAGCGACGACGAGCCGCGGCCGCGAGGGGGTGGGGGTTGAACACCCCCCTCCCTCCCGGTCGCGGCTCGGCGGGGGGGTTCGTTACCCCCTCCCACGCGGGCG
>JANNVG010000483.1:0-1502 GCA_031414395.1 Fimbriiglobus sp. | reverse complement strand
CCCCTCAACACCGGCCCACTCCCCCCCCCGGGCCCCGGGCGGGCGCGGGGTCCTCCACCCCCCCCCCGCCGGCGCCCGCGGCCCGCCCTACGAGTTACTGCCAGCCGCGCTTGCGGAACAGCCAGCCGGCGAGGGTCATCCAGCCGGCGGCCAATCCCAGCGCCGCCAGCAGGTGAATCCAACTGCTCGGCTCCACCGCCCCGGTCATGGCCGCGTGCAGGATTTTCGGCCCGTGGCTCTCGATGGCGATGTTCGCCAGGAAAGGCACCCGCGCCTGCCCGCACACGAACAGCAGCAGCGACACGCACAGCAAATACGCCATCGACCCCATGAACGCCCCCCGCTGGGTCTTCGCCAGCGTGCTGACCGTCATGCCGATGCCCAGGAACCCGCACCCCAGCGCCAGCAGGCTCAGCCAGAAGAAGAGCGTGCCCAGCACGGCCGGGTTGTAGATGCCCGCCAACACCGCCGCCAGTGCCATCCCCGTCACCGGGTAGAACAGGAACTTCGCCGCCAGGATTTCGAGCGGGGATGCGGGCGAGAGTGCCTGAGCGAGCAGCACGCCGCGCTCGCGCTCTTCGCAATTCAGCGTCGGCAGCAGATAGCAGCAGGTGAAGTACAGGGCGAACACGACCATCGCGGTGGCGACGGCCGAGCGGTAGTCGAGCGGCTTCGCCCCCAGGCCGTTCCGCTTGATACGAATGATCGGCAGCACGCGGTCGGCGCCAGTTGACGGGCGGAGCCGTTCCACCTCCTCATCGAGCGTGCGGAAGGCCTCTTCCTCGGCCCACAGGTCGTCGGCGCGGGTGGCCGGCTCGCGGAGCTTCGCCCCGTTCAACTTCTCGACGGCCTGTTCGCGGAGGATGTCGCGGGCGGCGCGGAAGAACCACTGCTCGTAGGCGGCCAGGGCGGTCGGGTTCTCCGGCGGGTGCCACACCTCGAAGTCCAGGTACGGGACGCCGGTGAGCGACCCGTCGTGCGTCTTCTCGATCACCCGAATGGACCCGCTGCCCGTCTCGTAGTTGATCGGGTGCATGATCAGGTTCGGCGGCTGCGGGCGGAAGATGACGTGCGCCTTCAGGTCGTCGGGCGTGCGGTCCTTCAACCGCGTGATGAAGTCGTTCTCGGCCAGGTACTCGACGTAGCAGTGCGGCACCCCGCCGACCAACTCGCCGCCGGCCACCCCGCCGCCGTCGGACGGCTTGAAGATGGTGAGCAGCAGGGCGGCCACCACCAGCAGGCCGGCCAGGGCCAGCCCGCCGCGGTTGGCCACGTGGCGGCGGACCTCCTTCGCCACCAGCGCTCGCAGGATGTACAGCCGCATGAGGGGCACTACCCGTGGGGACGGACGGGCAAGGGTAGTGCGGGGGACGGGGCGGGTCAATTGAAACGAGCCGCGACCGCCACGGAGCGGGGGGGTTGTACAACCCCCGCTCCCGGGCGGGCGGGGCGCGTGCGGCCCCCCGTATTTCCCGCACATAACCCCCCCGTAGTACGGCGGG
>JANNVG010000482.1:0-1647 GCA_031414395.1 Fimbriiglobus sp. | reverse complement strand
GAAACCTAGACCGCCCGCGGAGCGTGCGGCGACTTTCACCTTCACCGGCTCGCCTCGCGGTACACGTCCAGGCTCCGCGCGCCCATCGAGAGCCAGTCGAAGTCAGCCGCACGCACCACCGCGGCGGCGGACAGGCGGTCGCGCAAGCCAGGTTCGTCCACCAACCGACGGGCGGCGGCGGCGAACGCGGTCGGGTCGTTCACCGGCACGGTCAGCCCTTCGCTTTCGTGACGGCAGACCCAACTCACCCCGCTCGCCGGAATGGCGGTGTTCACCACCGGGCACCCGCTCGCCATCGCTTCAACCTGCACCAGCCCGAACCCCTCGCTGCGGGCGTTGCTCGGAAACCACAAGGCAGTCGCGGCCAGGTAAGCGCCGGTGCGCTCGTCGTCGGTCGCCCGGCCGAACCACCGCACGCGGTCGCCCAGCGTCAGTGCGTCGGCCTTCCGCTTCCACGCCGCTTCCATCGGCCCGGTGCCGACGACCAGCAGCGTGCCGGGGGTGCGAGTGAGAGCGTCGAGTGCGGTGTCGAGTCCCTTGTAGTAGATGAGCCGGCCGACGGACAACCAGAGCGGCGGTGTGAATTCGGCGGGAAGACGGGCCGCGAACGCGAGTGCCGCGGCCGACGGGGTGCGGAACGGCGCGAGGTCGAGGCCGAGCGGCAGCGGTGTGACGCGGCTTCGGAAGCGGGCGAGCGTGGGCGAGCCGTCGATGTACGGCGGGCTGGTGGGCAGGATACGGGCCGCCCGGCGGTACAGGGCGTGTTCGAGCGGGCGGACGACGTGTCGAAGCACCCGTTGGCGGACGATGTCGGAGTGGTGCGTGATCACAAGCGGGCGGATGCGGCGGTCGGCGAGCATGGCCAGCATCATCGTGATGTTTGGGGCGTGCAGGTGCCACACGTGCGGGCGGAACTCGCGGCGGACGCGCGTGAGCAGTTGGGGGAGTGCCGGGCAGACGTCGAGCTTGGCCACGTTCGCCAGCCGGCCGACGCGGTGAATCCGAATGTCGCCGTCGTGGTCGGTGGCGTCCGGCGTGCGGGCGAGGCGGTCGAACGTGACATCGCGGCCGGTCGCATCCGCGTGGTTCACCACCACCACCCGCACGGCGGCTCCCAGCATCACCTGGGCGCGGGCGAGCGTCTGCGTGTGCGTCTCGATCCCGCCGGCGGCGGGTGGGTAATACTTTCCCAGGTGAACGACGCGGAGCATCGGCATTGTTGTACCGCCCGACGGTCGCCCGTGGTACAGTCTGGCTCCTGCCGGTTCGCGCTTCGCCGAGTGTTCGCCATGCCCCGCCCGTTTACCCTTCTAATACTGCTGTCCCTCCCCGCCGTCGGGTTGTCCGCCGACCCGCTGCACGTCCGGCTCGATGCCGTCATCGACACCGCGGCGAAGTCGAACGGCGTGCAACTCGGCGACCCGGCCGACGACGGCGAGTTCCTCCGCCGCGCATGGCTCGACTTCGCCGGCCGCATCCCGACCGCCGCCGAAGCCCGCGCCTTCTTCGCCGACACCGCCGCCGACAAGCTGACCAAGTTGATCGACACGCTGCTGGCGAAGCCCGAGTACGCCACGCACCTCGCCCACCGCTTCCACCTGATGCTGATGGAGCGACTCGGCGACCACCCCGACTGGACGAAGTACC
>JANNVG010000481.1:0-9690 GCA_031414395.1 Fimbriiglobus sp. | reverse complement strand
CTTCTGTTCGAGGATCATCTTCACCGCCTGGAGCTTGAACTCCGGCGTGTAGGACTTGCGTTCACGGGCCATCGGTGGGTCTCCTCGTGCTTCAAGAGTACACCACTTTCCCGCTGTCTACGATTCGTGGGGAACTCCACTCCTGTCTTCTCTGTGTCCCTGTGCCTCTGTGGTTAGTCCCTCTTCTTCTCTCGGCGCCCTCGGCGGTGAATACTCTTCACTGCTACAATGGCGGACTCATCACCGAGAGACGGCACATGATCGGCTGGATCGTGAAGAAGCTGAAGGCCGGGCTGGCGAAGACGCGGTCGGCGTTCTCCGGCGTCGTCGGCCTGTTCACCGGCGCGCACCGGGTGGACAAAGCCTTCCTGGTCAAACTGGAAGAGCAACTGCTCCTCGCCGACGTGGGCATCACCGCCACCAGCCAGATCGTGGACCGCGTGCGCCAGGGGTACACGGACAAGGAAGTGGGGGACGACGTGAAGGAGTTCGTGAAGGCGCAACTCCGCGAACAGTTGGCCGACCCCGAAGGCGGGCTGAAGTTTCAGGCGACCGGGCCGACGGTGGTGATGATCGCGGGCGTGAACGGCAGCGGCAAAACGACCAGCATCGCCAAGCTCGCCCTGCGGCTGAAGACGGACGGCAAGAAGGTACTGGTGGCCGCGTGCGACACCTTCCGCGCCGCGGCGGTCGAGCAACTGAGCGTGTGGTGCGAGCGGATCGGGTGCGACATCAGCAAGCAGCAGCAGGGGTCCGACCCCGCGGCCGTGGCCCACGACGCCTGCGAGCGGGCGAAGGCCCGCGGGTACGACGTGCTCATCGTGGACACCGCCGGCCGCCTGCACACCCAGACGCACCTGATGCGGGAGTTGGAGAAGATCCACCGCATCGTGGCCAAGCAGATTCCCGGCGCCCCGCACGAGGTGCTGCTGGTACTGGACGCGACGACCGGGCAGAACGCCGTCACCCAGGCCGAGCAGTTCGGCAAGGCGGTCAAGTGTACCGGCATCATCCTGACCAAGCTGGACGGCACGGCGAAGGGCGGGGCGGTGTTCGCCATCAAGAGCCGGGTGGGGCTGCCGGTCAAGTTCGTCGGCGTGGGCGAGAGCATGGAGGACATGGACCCGTTCGACCCCGACTCGTTCGTGCAGGCCCTGTTCGAGGGGTAACGGAGTACACGTGGTGAAGAAGGGCCTTCTCGTCGTCAGCGGAATCGTAACTGCGACTCTCCTCACGGTCGCCGCAATCCTGCTCGCTCAGTCGAGAGAAAAGTCCGACGCCCCCATCGACGTGACCCCCGACCGATTGCGACAGGTCGCCGAATCCGCCAAGGGTGCTTTAGCCCCACTCGCACGACATCCACACTGGTCGGGGAATCGACTTCGAGTGACCGGCCTCCTGGGTGATCGGATTGTGACGGAGCCGGTCGGCACGTGGGCGTTCTCCATCCGCCCCGATCCAGACACAAACGTGGTAGAACTGGGCGGACTGGTGTTCGCTGGCGAACCGACATTCCTCGACCTGGATACTGACACCCTCACCATCGGGGGAGAGCTCTTCCGCGGGCAGACTGTCAGCGGCACCAGTCCGATGTTCGACGGACTGCCGTTCGTGGGTGTGAGGTTCGAGAAGGGCGACGGCGAGGTGACTGGAAAGGCATCGATCCTGTTCCTACAAGACGGTCGAGTGGTGATGGATTTTTACCACCTCACCGTTCGAGGGGTGCGGGCGGGAACGTATGGAGTGCTGACGGGTAGCCCCCCGTAAGCGATCCGACCCGCAAAACTCCATCTGCGGTCACGTTCGAGGCCAGGCGAACGCCACTTCTCAGCCGCGGCCGGCGGGCGTAACGTACCGCCGACGAGTTCACCGAGGAGCCGATGTCCGACCCTGCCGCCCGCCCCACCTTCCCCGCCTGGGTGATCGCCCCGGCCGCCGTCCTGCTCACGCTGGTGCAGGTCGGCCTGGGCGTGTTCGCCAGCGGCGAGCCGACCATCCCCGACGGCTGGCGGAGCCTGTACCAGTGGGACGGCGGCTGGTTCGCGTCGGTCGTGTCCGCCGGGTATCACGTGCCGCCCGAGCCGACGAAAGCCGCCCCCGGCAACGTCGCCTTCTACCCGGCGTACCCGCTCGCGGCCGGCGGGGTGCGGGCCGTCAGCGGGCTGGACACGCCCGCCTCGCTGCTCGTCGTCAGCCAGCTCGCGTGCGTCGGCGTGTGGGCGTACTTCCTCCTGTTGCTCCGCCAACTGCGGGTGACGCCCGTCACCGCGGTGTTCGTCACCGCCCTGTTCGCCACCCACCCCGCGGCCGTCTTCCTCGTCGCCAGCTACTCCGAATCGACCTTCCTGTTCGGCCTGCTCGGGTTCGTCTACTGGTGCCGCCGCACCGGGCCGACGGCGCTCGCGCTCGCGGCCGTTCACGGCGCGCTCATGACCGGCTCGCGGCTGGTCGGCCTGCCGGTGGTGGTGCTGCCGCTGCTGCTCGTGGCGTGCGGCGGGTCGCCGCGGCCGTGGGTGCGGGCCGGGCTGATCGCGCTGCTGGCGGCGCTCGGCGCGGCGGCGTACTTCGTCTACCTGCACGTCACGTTCGGCCGATGGGACGCCTTCGCCGTCGCCCACCGCACCGGCTGGGACGTACACCCCGACTGGCTGGCGTTCTTCCGGTTCAAGACGTGGGACCACAGGCTCGCCGACCTGTACACCTGCCACACCGACCCCGAAGCCCTCAGCCGGATGGCCTTCCCGCTGACCGTGTTCCACTTCCTGTTGCTGGCGGTGCTGGAGGTGATCGCCGTGCGGGGCGGATCGACCCGCTGGCGGGTGCGGGTGCCGCTGCTGGTAGCGGCGGCGTTCCTGTTCGCCCTGCCGGTGGTGTCGCACTCGTCGCGGGGGTTTTCCAGCATGGACCGCTTCGCCCTGACGTGGCACGCGGTGCTGGCGGTCGTCGCCGGGTCGGTGTTGAGCGACGGGCCGAAGTGGGTGCGGGCGTGGTGGGTGCTGGTGCCGGCGGCGGCCGCCGGTGTGTGGGCGGCCTTCGTCCAGTGGGGCATGACCAAGCTGTTCACCACCGGCACGTTCATCGGGTGAAGGGGAAGTGGCGTCACTGAGGCCGGCAGCAGTTGGCGGTCTCCCCCACAGGTTCGAACGGGTTCTCGGTCTCGTCGTACCTCGATTGCGGCGGCGGGAATCGCTTCACCAACTCCTTCAACTCCGCGTTGCTCGGCGTGATGCGTTCGAGCAGGATGCCTTCCAGGTCGTCGAGCGTCTGCCAGCGGGGGAAGAGCGAATCGGAGTGCTTCTGAAGGGTGTCGCGGGAGGCGCGGAGGCGGTCGGCCGGGTCGCCGGATCGGGCCGACAGGGTCAGGTAGCCGTCGAGCAACTGGAGGGCGGCGAGCAGCCCGGTGCGGTAGTCGTCGCGGGTGGCGTGCAGGGGGTCGGCGTCGCCGTCCTGGAGGGTGTCGGCGCACACCCGGTCCCAGGCGGACACGAGCGACTCGCCGATCAACTCCGGCCGCACCCACGGCTCGGGCTGGCGGGAGTGGGAGAACGGCTCAAACAGTTCGCGGACGGGTGCGGCAACCATGCGTAGCGCCTCCGGAAGGCCGTGTCAAACGAGCGGCGCTATCGGGCTGTACACGGGTTACGGGCGGAAGAGGGGATCCTCGTCGAGTGGGAGCAGCGGCGGGAAGATGGCTTCCGACGGGACCGCCCCCCCGAAGATCGCCAAGAATGGGTTCGCCTCCCACAACCGCACGTCCTCGCGCCGCTTCGCCTCGTACACTCCGCCGAAGAGTGCCAGTTCGGGCTGCACCCGTGCGACCTGCCAAGGGGGTGGGTAGGATCTCTGGTGCGGGGGACGCGAGGGAGGGGAGTCGTCGGGAACATCCGGCCGGGTGGGGGCAGCCGGTTGAGGCATTTTCGACGACAACCACGAGACGGTCACGAGCGCCACGAGCACCAGGGGGATACCAATCGCGTACAGAATTCCCGTCCTCCAGCGGTTCCGGAACTCGACATCCGCAACCCGCTGCTGCCGGCGTTTCTCCTCGTCCGCGAGCTTCTTGTCCTCGTGCTCCTTGATGATCGCCTTCACCTCCTCCGTCAGCCGTGTCATGTCGCCGATGGAGTCAAGAAAACCGCTGCGAATGGTCAAGGGGTTGCGCTTGAGCAACCGTCTGAGTGGTTCAGGAAATTCTTCCTCTTGGGGCATGCGGGCGTCACCGACAAGCACTGGGATGACACGCACACCGGGTTTGCTCAGCGCGTCCTCAACTTCGCGACGAACCCAATCATCGAGCTTGTCGAGTCGGCGATGCCCGTTGGCGTCTTTGATCGTCACCCATTGTGGACCGATCACGACCAGAAAAACCAAGTACTCTTTCAGCGCTTCTCGAATTCGCTCCTCGAAGTCAACTCCTGGCCGGATCGTTTCTTGATCGATGAATACCGCGTCTCGACCGAGCGCCTGCTGCAGGCGGTCGAATAGGTGGCAGGTGATGTCCACCGCGTCTTTTCGGCGGTAGGAGACGAACACCGTGGGCATCGGGGCGGTACTCGGGCGGATGAGGCGTCCACGCCCGTTGTATTCAATCGCAAACGTGTGGGAATGAGGGGCGTGCCGCTCGGCAAGCGGCACCTACCGTTCGGCCGGGGGCGGGCCGATGCGGGCGGCGGCGGCGGCCAGCTTCTCGCGGGCGGCTTGCGCCCGCTTGGACGTGCCCCACTCGCCGTCGGTCGGCACGGCGTTGGCGGTGCGGGTCAGGCTGTCGAACGCCTGCTGATGCACCTCTCGCAGCCGCGCGAAGTCGGGCGACTTCGGGCTGATCCCCTGGCGGGCGTCGGTCAGGTTCGGGGCCAGCCCGTCGGCGGTGACGGCGTGCAGGTGGTCACTCACCTCGGCCAGGCGGTCGGCGTCCTTGCGGTCGACGGCCTCGCGGGCCTCGCGGGCCAGCCGGTCGGCCACCTTGCGGCACTCGTCGGCGCGGTCGAGCGAGGTGTTGCGGTCGGACAGGGCGAGGGCCGACTTGGTCAACTCGTCGTACAGCCCGCGGTTGGCCCGCAGCATCCGCAGGCTGTCGGCGGCGGTCGGCGTGTACCCCGGCTGGGCCGACACCCAGGCGGCCAGGGCGGCGAGCGCGGCGCACACGAGTAGCGGGCGGGTTCTCACGGCTGCGGTCCCTTCTTCGGGTTCCCCTGGGCGATCTTGGTCAACTCGCGGCGGCCGTCCTGGGCGGTGCGGGCGATCTTGCCGAGGGCGTCGCGGGCGTTCGGCGGGGCGTCGGCGGCCAGGCGGGTGGCGTCCGTCTCGGCGTCGCCGAGCGTCTTCATGGCGTCGGTGAACACGCGGCTCCGCTCGTCGGGGTTCAGGTGGTCCGGGCCGATCTGCCGCGCCTGCGCGACCACGCCGTCGCTCACCACCTTCTCGTACTGGCTGGCCAGGGCGTTCATGTCGTCGCGGTCGGCCACCTTGTACACGTCGCACACTTCCCCTTTCAGATCGTTCGTCCAGTCGGCGTACACGCCGAGTCGTTCGTGCGGGGCGCGGGCGGTGGTGGCCAGTTCGGTCGTGTGCTTTACCATGCGGGCCAGCCGCTCGGACCGCGCCTTCTCCGGCGGGTCCACTTTGACAACACCGTTGTTCCGCGGGGCGAGGAACCACACCCCCAGGGCGAGCACCACGCACGCCGCCACCCCGCCGCCGACGTACCGCCAGTCGACCCGCTTCAGCCACTTCGTGACGGGCTTGAACGCCCCGCTGCCGGTCAGCGTGCTCGGCACCACCGGTCGCGTGCGGATGACCGGCCCGTCGGCTTCCAGGTCGTTCAGGAACTGTTCCATCCGCGTGACCGCCGGCGCCGGCAGCCGCTTCAGCAGGGCGTCGAGGCGCACCACCTCGGCCTGCACCGCGCGGCAGGCGGCACACCCGCCCAGGTGCGGCGACAGGTCGTCCGTCGGACGGGTCGGGTCCGGCAGGGCGAGCAGACCACTTCAACCCTCCGTACCGTCGTCCGGGAACACATCCGGCGACAACACTTTCACCAACTTCTGCCGCGCCTTGAACACCCGCCAGCGGGCCGTCTCCTGTGTGATCCCGAGCACGGCCGCGATCTCCCGGTAGTCCATCCCCTCCTCCGCCTTCATCATCAGCGCCGTGCGGAAGTCGGTCGGCAGCTCCCGGATCGCCTGGGCCACCTTCTCCAACGATTCGCGGTCGGCCGCGGTCGCCATCGGGCCGGCGGCGGTGTCGGCCGTCGGCTGCTCTTCGTTGTGCTGCTGTGGGGATTTCCGTTCCGCCCGCTTCAGGTTGACGAAGTTGTTGTGCCCGATGCGGAACAGCCACGCGCGGAAGTTGCTCCCCACGCGGAACGACTTCACCGCCGCGAGCGCCTTCAGGAACGTCTCTTGCGTCAGGTCTTCGGCCCGGTGGCGGTCGTGGGTCAGGTGGTACAGCCAGCGGAACAGCCGCTCGTAGTAGGCCGCCGCCACCCGCGCGAAGGCCGACCGGTCCCCCGCCTGGGCGGCCGCAATCCATTCGGACTCATCCCCAGACCCGGAGGGCTTGGGGCGAGGCGGATCCTGGTCCGGGGGCACGCGACGGGGCCGGGTGGGTGGTTCGGTCTGGGGAGAACATTCCCGCCGTACCACGGTATCCACCGGAGTTTAGGTCGTCCAGTTCGGCGGCGGCGGTTGGGGGCGGGGCCGCCAGTCGAAGGGTGTAACGAAATGCCCGCGGGGGCGTTGGCGGGAAACTCGACGGAGGGTCGGCGGATGGTTTCATTCCACCTCCCCCCACCCCGCCGTGGAATCATGTCCCGAACGCAAAAGATCCCATACGGGGCAAGGACTTACGGCGAATGGGCGGGTGACGCGAACCTACACGTCCACGTCCCACACGACCACCCTGCCGGTGTCGCTGCCGGCGGCGGCGGTGACCAGAGCCACCGCCTTACAAGATCGGCTGAGTCTGATCGCGGGCGAACGGCGCGCCGTGAGTCCGCCGGTGCCGGACAACCCCACAACTCCGGCGGACTCACGGCGCGCCGGGAGCGTGAGCGACCGGAGCGGATCACCTCCGGTCGCTCACGCTCCCCGGCGCGCCGGTTTCGTTCACGGGCCGCACAGCAGGCCCATCGCCTCGCGGGCTTTCACGTCGGCGATCTTCCACGCCGTCACAGTGCCGATCAGGTCGGCTTCCGTCTTCAGCAACTCCAGCTTCGCCCGGCCGAGGTCCGCCTCCACCGCGTCGCCGACCTTCGACCGCTTCGTCAGGTCGTCCACCCGCCGCGTGTCCAGCTCGAACTTCTGGCGGGCGACGGCCACCAAGTCCCGCGCCGTCGTCCACTCGTCCACCGCCGTGCGGATGTCCTTCGCCGCCTCCCGCTCGCGGTCGTGCAGCAGGCCGGTCAGTTGCTTCCGCACGGCGCACCCCTCGGCCTTCGCCAACCCGTCCACGAACGGCGTGAGCAGCGACGGCTCGTCCGTCGGCCGGCTGACGGCCGCCAGCACCGGCACCAGCCCGGCCAGCACCCGCTTGGCGGCCGACAGCGTGCGCACGTCCACCGCGTTCGCCACACCCCGCAGCAGGTTCAGGTCGGCCCGGCTGGCCAGCCCCACCTGCACGGCCAGGTGCGGGTCGAGCGGGTCGGGCACCACCTTCACCTGATCGGCCGGCAGGATCAGCCCCGGCGTGCCGGGGTCGATGGCCAGCAGGGACTTCAGTTCGGCGTTCAGCTTGGCAATCGCCGACCGCAGTTTCGCCCCGTCGCCGGTCAACTCCACCCGTTGCTTCTTCAGCGCGTGCGTGTCATCGCTCGCCTTGAACCCCTTGTCTTCGAGCGTGGCCGCCATCTTCAACAGGGCGTCCACCTCCTGCACGCTGTTCGCCAGCACGTCGGCCTTCAGTTCCAACTCCAGGATGCGGTAGTACAGGGTGAGGGCGGCGGCGGCGGTGCGGTTGCGGGCCTCGCGGCTCAGGTGGGCGGCGGCCGTCACCCGCAGGTGGTCCACGCAATCGCGGCCGGACAGGTGGGCGAAGTGGCCCGGTTCAACCACCACGCTGGATTCGATCAGGTTGGCGGCGGAGCTGTTGCGGCAGGCGAGGTCGCGGCACTCGTCGGCGGTCAGTTGGTAGTAGCCGGGCGACGGCGGCGGGGCGGACGGCTCGCCGGCGGCGGACACGTCGGGCGGCGGCACGACCCGCTCGACGAGGGGCAAGTCGGCGGCTTGTGGCGGCGGACCGGGCCACACCGGGGTGGCCAGCCAGCGGCAGCCGGTGGCGGCGATCAGCCCGCAGCCGAGGAGCAGTGTCGCGGCCGCTGACCGCATGGGACGACCCAATGAGACATACCGATACCACCAGCAGTATCGGCAATCTCGGGCCGCACCTTTTCTGCAAAGAGGCGAAATGGGGTGAAGTTGGATTGGACTCAGAGATTTCACCGCCGAGGGCGCGGAGAAAGGCAGTAAGCAAGTGCAATGAGGAAACCAGGAAGGCAGGAGAAGAACAGACAATTCTTTCCTGCCTTCCTGGTTTCCTCATTCATTCTTCTGTCTTCTCTCCGCGCCCTCGGCGCCCTCCGCGGTGAATCTCTTCTACACCCGCACCGCCTTCTTCCCGCCCACGCTGTTCACCGGCACCTTGTCCGCCTTCTGATCCAGGTACCACTGCACCGTCTGCCGCAGACCGTCCTCGAACGTCACGGTCGGGTCGTAGCCCAGATCGCGGCGGGTGCGACTGATGTCGGCCCGGCTGAACTTCACGTCGCCGGCGCGGGTCGGGGCGTGCGACACGGCGAGCGATTTGCCGAGGATGACGTTCAGCGCGTTCACCAAATCCAGCACCGTCACGCTGCGGCCGGTGCCCACGTTGTACACGTTCCCGCTCGCCACGCTCGCGTCGGTGTCGGCGGCTTTGCGGAGGGCTTGCACGGCGTTCGTCACGAAGGTGAAGTCGCGGGATTGCAGGCCGTCGCCGTGAACGGTGGGGGTTTCACCCCGAGCCATCGCCGCGATGAACAGGGCGATCACCCCGCTGTACGGCGAGTCGGCACGCTGCCGCGGGCCGAAGATGTTGAAGAACCGCACTCGTACTGTTTCGAGGCCGTAGGTGGCGGCGAACGCCTGCATGTACAGTTCGCCGGCCAGCTTCGCCGCGGCATACGGCGACTTCGCCGCCGGCAGTTGGTCTTCGGTCTGCCCGCCGTCGCCGGTCGATCCGCCATACGCACTGCTGCTGGCCGCGTACACCACCCGCTTCACCCCACACTTGCGGGCGGCGTCGAGCAGCAGCACGGTGCCGGTGGCACACGCGGCGTGCGACACGGCCGGCGTCTCCACGCTGCGGGCCACGCTCGCCAGGGCCCCGAGGTGGTAAATGGTGCGCACGCCCTTCGTGGCACGCTCCACCGCCGCCGGGTCGGTCAAGCTGCCGTCCACGATGTCAATGCGATTCGTGTGGTGGCTCAGGTTCGAGCGCAGGCCGGTGCTGAAGTCGTCGAGTACCCGCACGGCTTGTCCGGAGCGGACCAGATCATCGACCAGGTGCGAGCCGATGAACCCGGCCCCGCCGGTGACGAGGGTGACGTTCGACATGCCGAGCCTCCGTGCCGTGTCTTCGGTGAACCGGCGGGGGGGGGGGGCGCGGGGGGGGTGAAACAGGCCGCCGCGCCCGCGCCGGCGGAGCCGCCCGGGG
>JANNVG010000480.1:0-19591 GCA_031414395.1 Fimbriiglobus sp. | reverse complement strand
GAATCTTGCCTTTGGCTTTGCGGGGATCGGGGACACGAGCCAACATCTCGGTGAGAGCGACGGGCATGACGAGTCCTCGAAGGAGGACCCTATCTGCCCAATCTCTCAACTCGCGCCAACCTCAAGTTCGCAATAGCCCTGCACACGCCTCGACCCCGCCCCCGACGGATGCGACCGGTCCCGGACCACTCCCTTCACCGGTCTGTAACGATGCACACGGGTCTTTTCGGAACACGGATTCCCGGTGTCGTCAACTCGCCCTCGACACGCCGAACCATTCGTGGCGGTGTCACACTTCGGCGGATTCCGTCCTGGAATGCGCCGAGGCGGTCACCCCTCGTTCCGCGACTAGAAATTGCACCAGTGGAGCCATGCGGGCAGCCGGAAGAGTTCGTCCGGCGTCAGCGTCACCAGGTGTTGATTGTTCCCGTCGTTCTCGCTGCCATCGCTCCCCCATGGGTTGCGGAGGGTGATCGAGGTCACCATCCCGTTCGCGTTGCGGGTCACCGAATCGAGCATATAGACGTGGTGCTCAGCCACGGGGGCACCGGGGGGCACCGCGCCGAACGAGACGGTGCAGGCCTGATGGGCGCTCCACCGGGTGTAGAAGTCGTTCGCCATGTCCGTGGCGCTGGCGTAGGAACCGACGCCCCGCGTCCCGCTCGTGGCTCCGAACGCCAGAGAGACCAAGTTCGGTTTCCCGAAGCCGAGGTCGATGTAGGCGTTCCGGCCGCCGCGGAGGTGCGCGAAGGCCTTTTCCACGACCGCCACCCACATGCTGTTGTCCGCCCCGAGTTTGGCATACGCCGGCGTGCCAGTCGGGGTCACCGGGAGGTCGTTGTCCACCCGGTAGAATTGGTCGCCGAGGTGGACGCCGTAGGTGCCGTCGCGGAAGTCCACCACGTTCTGCTTCATCAGCCCGCGGTTGTCCTCGGCCAGCGCCCCGAGGCCGGACAGCAGCCAGCAGTCGGCGAGTTGGCCCTGGTCGATGTCCGACTGTCGCGCGCCGTTCACGCCGAACAGCGGGTTGCCGGCGAACTCGGCGTACACATGCCCGACTTTGGGCACGGGGTCGGTGATCCGGTCCCCGTTCAGGCTGAGGTCCGCACCGTTGGCGAAGCTGCTCACCCACTGCACGTGGTCCGAAGCGTCGATCACGGCGATGTCCGAGGCCGGCCCGCTGCCGTCCACCCAGATGGTGTCTTCCCCGCCGCCGCCATCGACGGTCTCCGACGTCACCCCGTCGATGCCGACAAGGATGTCATTCCCGACTTCCCCGTACAGGGCGTCGGTTCCCCCTTGGCCGATCAGCTCATCCTTCCCGGACCCGCCGTAGAGCGTGTCGTTGTCGTCCCCGCCGCGGATCACGTCGTCCCCATCATCACCCCGCAGAACGTCGAGCCCGTGATCGCCTTGGAGCGTGTCGTTGCCGCCGTTCCCGAACAGCGTGTCGTTGTCCATACCCCCTTGCAGGTCGTCGGCGCGGAGTTCCCCCGCAGGGTGTCGTTCCCGTTGTGTCCGAGCATCCGCATCGGCATCGTCGGGTGGAAGCTGGTGAAGGTGTCGTTCCCAGTCCCGCCCCGCAGTTCCACCAGGGCGACGCCCGTCGCCGACCACGCCCAGATGGAGTTACCCACGGGGAGAATGTCTTTGATCTGAATGTTCCCCCCGGCCTGCCGAACCTCGATCGTGGTGGAGGTGTTGTTGGTCGTCGCGATCAACGTGCTTCCGACCAGATTCACCGAGATGATCGCGGGCACCTCGCGGGGTTCGAGGGCTTCGCAGTGGAGCGAGACGCGCTGACGGTTGCGGGTGACGGACATGACGGACCTCTCGTTTTCGTGGTGATGGAGGTTCGAGGTGATGAATGACCGCCCCGAAGTGAAGGCAGGTATCCGGTTCACCCGATCACCTTTCAGATTTCCTGCTCGCGGGCGCCGAACATCGGGAAACGGCAGTCGTGCACCGTCGGTATCGCCGCATCTGCGATTGGCAGCTTCTTGTGAGCGGTGGCACCACCACGGGACACGTACGGGGAGGGACAACTCCGGCCCCGTTCGCGATCGAATTCCGGATTGTTGAAAGGTCCGCGGCGGGGTCGTCTATCTGCCCTCGTCGGGAGTGGAACTTCTCCACTCTCACAATCTGGAGTCAGCCATGTTCACCATGAAGAACGTCCTGTGCGCCGCCCTCGTCGCCTGCGCCGCCGCCACCTCCGCCTTCGCCCAGAAGGCGGTGATCGAAGACAACGTGCTGAAGTACAGCGGCAAGCGGTACTTCAAGGCGAGCGCCGAGGACGTGCAGATCGGTTCCTACGGCGAGAAGAAGTCGCCCCTCACCCAGGCCAATTACCTCGAAGTGCAGAGCCATGTGGCCTACGACAAGCTGAAGGTGATCGAGGCGGGGATTATCGACATCGACTTCAAGCAGTCGAAGGAAGTGGACGTGAAGGCGAAGCTGGGCGGGGCGGCGAAGCACCTGGGGTTGGAGTCGGATGTCGCGTACTCGAAACTGCAAAAGGGCGAACTGAAGCTGGTCAAGTTCATCGTCGAGAACGAGAGCCTGCGGAAGACGGTGAACGGTCTGCCGGGGGTGCTGAACAACCTGGACAAGTACGGGAACGACGCCCGCATCGCCCACCAGATCTTCGTTGTGCTGGAGGCCGAGACGGCGACGAAAGTGACCACTTCGACATCCACCACGGCGAGTGGCACTGCGGACGGGGTCAAACTGACGGTGGCGGCGAAGACCAAGAACGAACGGGACACGACCGTCACTTTGTCGAAGGGAATGACCTACGCCTACCTGCTGGTCAAGATCGACTGGGACAAGAAGGCGAAGGATCTGCGAATCGAGAAGTTCACCGACGACCAGCAGAGCATTAACTGAACCGAGCCGTCGGGCCAACCAGTGTGAACCGAAGTGAACACGCACCAGCCACCCGATATCGGGTGGCTGTGGTCGTTTCCTGCCGTCGAAAAACCCCGCCGACATTTCTGAAAGGTGTTCTCCCCGGCTGGATACCTGCTTTCGACCGGGGCGGACGAGTGAGCCGCCCGGAACCCAAACTGGAGACTGTCATGTTTCGTCCCACCCTCGAGTACTTGGAACAACGCGAAGTCTGCTCGGCCGATCCCGCGTTCGCGGCCTTCCACGATGCCGGTTCGCAGGGCAGCATGGGGGTGTGCAATCACGAGGTGATCGAAGGCAGGTTTCTCATGTCGACTCCGACCACCGGGGCCGCCCAACTGCTGCACTCCATGGAGTTCAACCTCGCTTTCCGAACGAACGGTCAGGGTTCGGATCACGCGTGGGGCAGCCATCACTGACCACTGACAAGCGGCATGGGAAATAGTAAACTGCCACTACATGCAAACCCGCGCGAGCCTGCTGATCCGCATTCGCGATTCGAGGGACGAACTCGCCTGGGGCGAGTTCGTTCGCCTGTACGCCCCGCTGCTGCACGCCTACGGCCTCAAGAACGGGTTGCAGGATTCGGACGCCGCGGACATGACCCAGGACACGTTGCGGAACGTGCTGCGGGCCGCCCCGGAGTTCGTGTACGAGCCGGCCCGCGGGTCGTTCCGCGGCTGGCTGTTCACCGTCGCCCGCAACGAGATCCGCCGCTTCCGCCACAAGAGTCACCGGCGACCGCAGGCGAGCGGCGACTCCGACGTGCGGGAGATGTTGGCCGCCGCGCCGGACCGCTCGTGCGACGCCGACGAGTGGGATCAGGCGTACCAGATGAACCTGTTCCACTGGGCCGCGAACCGGGTGAAGCACGAGTTCCGCGACGCGACGTGGCAGGCGTTCTGGCGGACGGCGGTGGACGGTGAGGGGGTGGAACACGTGGGACGTGAGTTGGGCCTCACCAGCGGGGCGGTGTACATCGCCCGCAGCCGCGTGACCGCCCGCATCCGGCAGGAAGTCCAGGCGGTGGAGGGGGAACCATGACGACCTGCCCGACCGATAGCACGCTCCGCTCGTTCCTGACGAACCAACTGCCCGACGGCGAAGCCGGGCGACTGGAATCGCACATCGAGCGCTGTGCTGACTGCTGCGCCCGCATCGAAACACTTCAAGACGTGGCCGGCCTGAGCGCGATTCTGACGAAGGCGGTGGCAACGGCGGGCGTCCAGTCGCAGAGCTTGTTGGTCGCCATGGACCGCCTGCAAGCGGACATGGCGTCCCTGCTCGACACGCCGTCGTCGCTCGGCTCCGGCGGAACGCTGACGATGGCGCTGCCCGTGCTGCCCCCGAGCGAACAGGCCGGGTTCATCGGCCGCATCGGGGCCATCGACATCCGCCGCGTGGTCGCCCGCGGTGGCATGGGAGTGGTGTACGAGGGGATCGACCCGGCGCTGAACCGGCGGGTGGCGGTCAAGGTGCTCTCCCCGCACCTGTTGGGCGACGACGAGGCGAAGGAGCGGTTCGTGCGGGAGGCGCAAGCCGTCGCCGCGCTCACCGCCGATCACGTCGTCCAGATTCACGCCATCGACCGCACCGACGGGGTGCCGTACCTCGTCCTTCAGTACATCGACGGGCCGTCGCTCGCCGAGGTGCTGAACGAGCGGGGAAAACTACCCGCGGACGAACTGGCACGGGTCGGCGTGCAAATCGCCAAGGGGTTGGAATCGGCCCACGCCATCGGCCTCGTCCACCGCGACATCAAGCCGGCCAACGTGCTCATCGAACGGGCGACAGGTCACGTCCGACTGACCGACTTCGGGCTGGCGAAATTGGTCGGCGGGCAGACGATCACGAACGTCGGCACCCTGGCCGGCACCCCGGCGTTCATGTCGCCGGAGCAGGCGTCGGGCGACGAGGTGGACGCGCGGTCGGACCTGTTCAGCCTGGGCGTGCTGCTGTACACGGCGGCCGTCGGTCGGCTGCCGTTCTCCGGGGACTCGCCGTTCGTGGTGCTGGACAAGATTCGCACCGCCGCCCCGAAGCGGCTCACCGACCTCGACCCGACCATCCCGGCGTGGTTCTCCACCCTCGTTCACCAACTGCTGGAGAAAGACCCGGCGAACCGCGTCCAGTCGGCGGGCGAGGTGATCGCCGCGTTCGAGCAGCAGGCTTACGCCGCCACCGTTCGCAAACGGCGGTGGCCGGTGTGGGCGTTCGCGGCCGCGGCGGTTGCTGCGGCCGGGTTGTTCTGGTGGGGTGTCACTCAGCCCGGAGCGAACAAAGGAGCAGAGAACCCACCCGCTCGAACGGAATCGAAGCCGAACGAGTTGCGGATCGTCGGCCGCGACGACCGCTGGCCGACGATGGCGGGCGCGATGGCCGCCGCCGCCGATGGGGATGTGATCGAGGTCGTGGGCGACGGCCCGCACCTGTCGGGCAAGATTGTCGTCGTGGGCAAGCGGCTCACCCTGAAGGCCGCGGCCGGGTCGAACCCCGTCATTCAGCCGGAGGAGACGGCCCCCACCTCAAGCAGCGAGTGGTTGACCACCAACCGCGATCTGACCCTCGAAGGGCTGACGATCGACTGGGCCGGGAGCGTGCGAGGCGATGCGGACAACGCGGCGGACGAGGCCGCGATCACCGTCACCGTCACCGACTCCGCCTCACTCACGATGCGGAACTGCCGCGTGTTCGTCAGCGGCACTCGAACCGGGTGCCTCTCCGCCGACGGGACGACCCTCCTGGAGTCGTGCCATCTCGTCTGCCCGAATAGCGGCGGGTGGTGCCTCGTGTGGAAGCCGACCGACACCCTCACCGTGTCCGGCACCTGTTTCGAGGGGCGAAACGGAATCGCTCTGGTCGGGCACGAATCGAAAGTGGAACGTCCGATTCAGCTCACCGATTGCACCTTCCGCTGCGACTCGGCGTTCATGCGGCTGCGGAAAGCCGTGCCGGACGAGACGCCGATTTCGGTCGCCACCACCCGCTGCATCTACGACGTGAACAACCTGGTGACGATCTACTTCCTCCAGGGGTTGCCGAAACTCCGCCCGACCCCGCAGGAACTGCGTAACGGGATCAAAGCGAAGCTGACCTGGCAGCACGGCGGGTGTGTCTACCGAAACAAGATGAAGTACTTCACGCTCTGGGCACCGCAGCACGCCCAGGTGCCCACGGAACTCGATTCGCTGTCGAAGTGGCAAGCCCTCTGGAAGATCACGGAGCCCACGTCGATCGAGGGTGATCTAACCTTCGACACCCGACCGGGCGGAGCGGCCGGGAAGAAAGCCGCCCGCCCCGTCCTGACCGCCGTCACGAACGCCACCGGCCCCATCCCCGCCGGACTGCTCGACCGCCCGTAACCGCCTCGCGTGGAACTCGGAATCTCCAGTGAGGAGCGAACGGAATGAGCATCCTCGAAGTCCTTCGGGCTTACAAGAGTCGGGAGATCGACACCGACGCCTTCTTCCGTGCCGTCGTCGAGTACCCGTCCTGGCATGTGGCGGTGGACGACCGCCAGCACCCGAGACAATGGCTCGTCGGCGACAAACGTTTCATCGCGGTCATGGCCGAGCCGTCGGGGCCGGGCGAGGGGCCGCACCACGACCAGCGAGTGGGCGGCCGGCACCTGGTTCGGAACTTACCCAAGGATGCAGACGGCGCGGGCTTCGAGATGAGCCGACCCCACGGGTTCGGCCTGACGCTGGACGATTGGCCGCGACTGCTGAAATGGGCAAACATCCTGGATTCCGAACCGCGGGTGGCCGACTTGGAGGATCGGCTCGAATCGCCGGAACCGGACCAGGCGGAACGGCTGCACCGTAGCTGTCCGGTGAAAAGACGCCTGGCGTGGTCGAGTAGTCTGTGAGTTTTCCTCATCCATGAACCCGGCCGGGCTGTCCCATTTCGGTTGTCGTAAGAGGCCCTGACACGACCTCAAACACCCTTGAAATACGACCGATTTCGGAGGTTGTGTCAGGGTCTCTAAGCTCGACGTGTGCCCGCCAAGACCCCGCAAGCATTCATCGCGAGATGAAAGGCGGTCGATCTGAAGGAATGCGCCACCTGCCAAGCGCAATTCCTCGACTGTGCGCGGTACTCGGCGAGCCGACCCAGGCCGTCGCAGACCCGACTGGCCGTTGCTCGCGAGCCGGCGCTCGACGTACCGAGATCGCGTGCGTGCTACCGCTCGCCTTTCGGCGGCGGTTCCTTCCACTTGGCCGCCTCGTCCGGTTTCTCCCACTGCGTGTAGAGGTCGTGCAGGCGGGCACGGGTGCGGGCGAGCAGTGGGTCGAGCACGCGGCCGTTGGTGCCCCGTAACTTCGTCAAGCCCTCGTGCGCGGGGAGCAGGTGCCGTTCGGCCTCCATGTACTTCTTCAACCCCAGATACGCCTCGCCGAGCAGGCGGTGGGCGTCGTACTGCGTCCACCCGTCCGGCTTCAGCTCCTGCAGCAGCTTCAGGGCGTCGGTCAGCGGGGCGACGGCGTCTGCGTGCTTCTTCTGGCGGAGGCGGTTGTCGCCCAGGAAGTGCAGGGTGTCGGCCACGGTGAACGACCGCTCGCCGTCGTACCGCTTGTACAGCGTCAGCAACTCGAGCAGCGCCTTCTCCTCGTTCGCGTCGTTGCCGAGTTTCTTGTGGACGATCCGCAACTGGCTGACGAACCAGCGGTGCCTGGTGTGCTCGGGGGCGTCGGCCTGGTAGTAGGCGATGATCCGCTCCAGCACCGCCGGGCACTTGCGAAGCTGTGCGGTGGCCGTGTAGCTGGCGAGCGCCATCTCGTACACCTCGATCGCCCAGCGGGATGGGCGTGTCTCGTTGTCGGTCACCTTGAGTTGCTCCTCCAGAAGGGCCAGCCCCTCCGCCCCCCGCCGGCAGTGCAGGTACGCCCCGGCCAACCCGACCCGCGCCCACCGGGTCACCTGGTGGGCGTCGCCCAGGTGGGTGTGGGCGTCGCGGTGGACGGCCTCGAACAGGGGGAGAGCGTCCGCCCACCCCTTCACCCGCGCCGACGCCAGGGCGGCGTGGACGCGGGCGCGGATGGTTTCACGGTCGTCGGCTCCGACCCCCCGCACCATCCGCGGGAGGAAGTCGTCGAACAGTCCGAGGGCTTCGTCGTGCCGGCCGTCGGTCGCCAGGCACACGGCGTAGGACAACTTCGCCCGCCACGTGTCCAGATGATCCTCGCCGAACAGGGCGACCGTTTCGTCCACCAGCCGGCGGAGGAGCGGGATCGCCTTCCGCGGCTCGTTCATGCCCTGGTAGACGTTCCCCAGGACGTAAAACAGGCGGATGCGGGCCGCCGGGTTGGCGGCGGTGTCGGCCTCGATCTTGGCGGCCGTCTCGTCCAACCGGTGGAGCAGTTTCTGCCGCAGGTCGCCGGCCGCGGCACTCGAGTCCAGGTCGGCGAACGCCGACTCCAGGATGCCCACCACGATCTCGGCCTGGCGCAACTGGTCCGACTCCCGCTCCTTCGCCTCCTCCGCCTCCACCCGCCGTTGCTCGGCCGCCCGCTCGGCGTCTTGCGCCCGGAGCATGCCCAGCGTGGTGCCGACTGTGCCCGCCACCAGCGACAGGAACACCGCCGCCGCCGCCCCCACCGCCAGCCAGTTCCGCCGCAGAAACTTGCCCGGCCGATACCACCCGCCGGTCGGGGCGGCCGTCACCGCCTCGTGACGGGTCATGCGGGTGAGGTCATCAGCGAGCGCCGCCACCGAGGCGTACCGCCGGTCGCGATCCTTGCTCAGCCCCTTCGCCAGAATCCAATCCAGTTCCGGCGGCAACCCCCGCCGCTTCGCCTCGAGCGCCGGCGCGTCCTCACTTCGCACCGCTTGGAGCACGTCGAGGAGCGCGGTTTGCCGCACCCGCTCGCGGGGGATGGGTGTGTCGCCGGTGACCAGTTCGAACAGCAGCACGGCGAGCGAGTACACGTCGGATCGCACGTCGATGTCGCGGGACGACAGGTCCGCTTGTTCGGGCGACATGTACTCCGGGGTGCCGATGAGCGTGCCCGGCCGGGTGTGGCCCGCCTGTTCCGGTCGCACGTTCATCGCCTTCGCCACGCCGAAGTCGATCACCCGCACCGCTGCCCGCCCGTCGGCGTTGGCGACGAGCACGTTGCTCGGCTTCAGGTCGCGGTGCAGCACCCCACTGGTGGGCGTGCTGAACGGCATCACACACGGTGAGGAACAGTGCGAGGCGGTCGGCGAACGGTAGGTTTTGGTCGGTGCAGAACTGGGTGATCGGCAGGCCGCCGTCCACCAACTCCATGACGAAGAACGGGCGGCCGTCCGGGGTGGTGCCGCCGTCGTACACGGTGGCGATGTTCGGGTGACTCATCGCCGCGAGGGTCTGCCGCTCGGCCTCGAACCGGCTGAGGACGAACGCCGACGCCGCCCCCGGCCGCACCACCTTCACCGCCACCGTTCGGCGGATCGGTTCCTGTTGCTCCGCCCGATACACGATGCCCATGCCGCCGCGGCCGAGTACGCCCGTCACCAGGTATCGCCCGCCGAGCGCGCCGGGCGGCAGGTCGTCCGCGTCGCCCCCTTGCGGGTCGGTGTCGGTGGCCGCGACCGGGGTGTCGGGCAGTTTGGCCAGGAACTGACCGGCACGGGTGTGTGCGGCGAGCAGGCGGTCGAGCTGCCGTCGGGTGGGCTCGTCAGGGCAGTGCGCGTCCACGAACGCCCGGCGGTCGGCGTCGGACTGGGCGAGGGCTTCGGCGAAGAGGGTGTCGAGGTTCATGCACGCACCCGTGGTGTGTGGGCAACCGATACCAAAGGTGCGAGAAGCGGGGGCAAACCCCCTCACCCGGCCGGCGGATTGTCGTCTCCGGCGGACAGGTGGTCGAACAGCCACGCCCGGGCGAATTGCCAGTGCCGCTCCGCGGTGGCCACTGAGATGCCGAGCAGGTCGGCCGCGTCCTGGGTGGTGAACCCGCCGAAGAACCGAAGTTTCACCAGTTCCGCCTTCGCCGGTTCGACCGCCGCCAGGGCGTCGATCGACTCGTGGACGGCCATGAGCGTTTCGTCCGGTTCGCCCGCCTCGATCGGGATCAGGTCGGCGTCGTGCCGGGCCATACCGCCACCGTGCTTGGCCGCCTTCTTCCGCCGGGCGTTGTCCACCAGGATCCGCCGCATGGCCTCGGCGGCGGCGACGAAGAAGTGCTTGCGGTTCGCCCACGCCGGGCTGCCGGGCGGGCCGACCAACCGTAAGTACGCCTCGTGGACGAGCGACGTGGGGGTGAGCGTCTGGCCCCGCGGCTCGTGCGCCATCTTGCTGGCCGCCAGTCGCCGCAGGTCGTCGTACACCAGCGGGAGCAGTTGCTCGGTGGCGTGCCCGTGCCCCTGCGAGGCGAGTTCCAGCAGCCGTGTCACGTCGCTCATGATCCGGACCATTGTCTCACCTGCCGCGGGGGGTCGCTACTCTCGCTCGCCAGAATTCTGATGCGGTTTGGTGAGGGGTTCCGGCCACGGATTTCGCATCTGTGAAGGTCCGGCGGGCCGCGCCGCGCCCAGGAGGAACACGCATGAACCTGGCCATCGTCCGCCCGCAAGGGTTCCCTGGGGCGGAAGAATACTTCGCCCAGCAGCCGCTCGAATCCATGGGGCCGATCCTCGGCCGCGGCGGGCGGTTCACGGTGAAAGACTATGTGAAGGACAAGCTGCTCTCCCTCCAGGGGGTGGCACAATACATCGTCGAGTCGTGCGACGCCGGCGACTCCGCCCTGGTGGTGTGCCACGGGTCCGCCACCCAACTGAGCATCCCCATCGGGGTCGGGTCGGACAAGCCGGTGACGACCGCCGCCCTCAACCGGATGACCACCGCCCTGTTAAGCGGCAAGTTCGAACCGTTCAAGGTGCTGATGGCCGAGTTCGGGGTGACGAACGAGAACGAAGCGCGCCGCTTCTTCCGCAACATCCTGACCATCCGCGATTGCATCAAGCTGAAGCACCTGGCCTTCCGCGCCTGCCGGGTGGGGACGGACAAGGAGTTCCTGCGGCAAATCTGCCTCCTGTTCTACTGCGACGGCAGCTCCGCCCCCCGCCTGAGGGACTTCTTCACCCGCGGGCGGCCGGGGTATCACAAGACGGCCGCCTTCGACAAGCTGATGAAGAAGTGCCCGAACACCTTCTACTGGGGCACCGCCCCGAACCGCGTCGGCTTGCAGGGGCACGTTTCCGGCTCACACGGCACGCTGGATTTCGTGGCCGAGTCGGTGGAGGCGGTGAAACTGTTCATGAAGGCCAAATTCGGCTTCGGCACCGAGGTGCAGTACAAGCGGGGGGAGTGGGTGGAGATGCACGGCCTGTGGACGGAGGGTGCACCGCCGTATTTCCTCTTCCCGTCCGACCCCGGATACGGTGCGAACGTGACCACCTTCCACTTCGACGAACTGCTGCCGCCCCTGTACTTCCCGCCGGAGGAGGACCACCCGGGCGGGGTGCGGGGGCTGATCGAGCGGGTGCGGGCCCGCGTGCGGGCGCGGAAGTAGAGGAAATCACTCCGACACGGTGAGGGGTTCCGGCCACGGATTTCGCATGTGGGGGCAGGCAACACCCGCACGAGACCGAGCCATGGCACTGCCGATTCCGGACAAAGGCAAGGTTCTGTACTGCCAGCAGAATTACACCCCGCCGACGCAGATCACCGCCCCGTCCGCCTACGACCTGACCCTGTACCCGGAGGTGGGATCGACCGACCGGGCGGTGCTGGTGGTGTACACCACCGTGCAGTTCATCTTCGTGGACGGCAAGAGCACGAGCGGGACGGCCCTCACCTGGACCGAGGGCGAGAAGAAGCCTTACGTTCAGAAGTTCGTGGACACCATCTTCGACGTGTGGGACAACCGCCACCGCATCACGGACACGTCCGGGAACGCCCAGTGGAAGGACATCGGGGTGGTGTTCGAGGTGGACTACTGGACGGGCGGGTGGGTGGCGGCCGAGCACTGGGAGTTGCAGGTGAAGAAGGTGGACCAGCGGCACACGAGCTACATCCAGCCGACCAAGAACACGGGGGTGATGGACAACCAGGACCTGGACATGACGATCAAGGTGCCTGCCGCCGGCACCACAGCCGAAATCTCCCAGCGGCCGGCTGCACACGAGTTCGGCCACTGCCTCGGACTGAACGACGAGTACGTCAGCCCGGGAGGCGGGCACAACCCGCACTGGACGACCGACCGGGAGAGCATCCTGGCCATGGGCGAAAAGGTCCGTGAGCGGCACTACGCCCCGTTCGCCGACTGGCTGACCCAGCAGATGGAGAGCAGCGGGTCGAACCGCGGGCTACGGAAGTTCGGGCACAAGCCGATCAAGTACAAGGTGAACGGCACCACCGACCTGACCACCGCGAAGGTGTGACGCAGCCGGCCGGCGGGAGGGGTCGATACGACGGGCGGCGCGGCAGTAGAAGCCGTGTCGCCCGTTGTCGTTCGTGGTCTCCTCGCAGTGAGCCTGAAAAGAAAGCGTTCCGGAAGGTGAGGGGTTCCGGCCACGGATTTCGCACCACTGATGACTCTTCGGTGGGCGCGACCTGACGCGACTCCACCGGCACAACCTCGGCGAGCGGTCCGCACGCCGGGGCGGGGTTCCCCATTTCCATCGCGGACCGCGCGGCCTCGCCGCACCCTGGAGTGTCGTCATGGGTCTCAAGTTCTGGAAGCGATCCGCCCGTTCGGACCGCCCCGCCACCCCGAGGGGCTGGCCGACCGCCTTCCGCCCCACCCTCGAACAGTTGATGGACCGGGTGGTGCCGACGGTGTTCCCCGTCCTGGACCCCGCCACCGGCGTGCTCACCGTCACCGGCGACAACACCGCCGAGACCATCTCCGTCCAGAGCGACTTGGCCAACAACGTCCACCGGGTGTTCGAGGGGACCAGTACCCTCCGCGGGTCGTTCAGCATGTCCGCCGTCAACCAACTGCGGGTGCTCGCCAACGGCGGGGCGGACGTGGTCAACCTGTCCGCCCTCACCGCGCCGGCCACCCTCACCGTCATCAGCGTGGACGGCGGCACCGAGGCCGACACCATCACCGGCAGCTCGGCGGCCGACTCCCTCGACGGCGGGGCGGGCGACGACAACATCGACGGCGGGGCCGGGAACGACACCCTCGCCGGCGGGGCGGGCAACGACACCCTCCGCGGCAACCTGGGCACCGACTTCATCTCCGGCGGCGAAGAGGTGGGTGCCAACGACGAGGACGTGCTGCGGGAGGAAGGGAACGCCAACTTCACGCTGAACCAGACCCAACTCATCGGCACGGGCTTGTTCAACACCGACACCGTGGACGGGATGGAGAAGTGGCACCTGACCGGCGGGGCGAGCGCGAACGTGCTGAACGCCTTCGACGCCTTCGGCCAGGGCACGCTCATCGGCCTCGGCGAGGCCGACACCCTCACGGGTGGTAGGTTCCAGGACATCTTCGAGGGCGGGCAGGGGAACGACACCATCAACGGCGGCCCCGGCGGGTTCCCCGACACGGTGGTGGCCACCTCCCTCGGGTCCGCCGCGTTCACCCTCACCAACTCGTCGCTCGACGCCCCCGGCCTGGGCATCGACTCCCTGACCAACATCGGCAAGGCCATCCTCACCGGGGCGAGCGGGGCGGACACGTTCACCGTCACCAACTTCAGCGGCGAGGTGGACATCTTCGGCGGTGCGGGGAACGACCGCCTGGTGGTCGCCCTGGTCGGGCCGTCGACCCCGGCCAGCCTCACCCTGGGGGCCAACGGCCTGGGCCGCTCCGGCGGGAACGTGTCGTTCAACAGCATCGAGTTCGCCACCCTCACCGGGAACGCCCTGGACAACATCATCACCGCCGCCGGGTTCGGCGGGCTGGGCGTCACCATCATCGGCAACGGCGGGAACGACGTGATCACCGGCAGCGGAGGGGACGACATCCTCCAGGGGAACGACGGGGACGACACCATCACCGGCGGGGGCGGGGACGACAGCATCGCCGGCGGCACCGGCATCGGCGGCGGCACCGACACCCTGGTGGAGTCGGTGGCCACCAACGCCAACCTGAGCGACACCAGCTTGAGCAACTCCGGCATCGGGTTCGACACCCTGTCCGGCATCGAGCGGGCGGTCCTCACCGGGAACAACACCGCGAACAACCTGAACGCCGGCGGCTTCTCCGGGTCGGCCACCCTCAACGGGGCGGGCGGAGCCGACGTCCTCAACGGCGGGAGCGGGGACGACGTGCTGAACGGCGGGAACGAGAACGACACTCTGGACGGCAACGGCGGGAACGACACCCTCAACGGCGATCAAGGCACCGACACGGTGGACGAGGAGGGCGACACCGACTTCGAGGTGACGAACACCCTGCTCGACTCGAACCTCGGCAGCGGGCTGGGCGACGACTCCATGAACTCGATCGAGCGGGTGGTCCTGACCGGCGGCAGCGGGCGGAACGACTTCAACGCCTCCGCCTTCACCGCCGGGTCGGTGACGCTGAACGGGGCGGGTGGAGACGACACCCTCCGCGGCGGCTCGCAGGCGGACACCCTTAACGGCGGCAGCGGGGACGACTCGCTGTTCGGGAACGGCGGGGACGACCGGCTGACCGGCAGCTTCGGGGCGGACACCATCCAAGGGAACGGCGGGGTGAACACCCTGGTCGAAGGGTTCTCCTCGACCACCGACAAGACGTTCTCCATGAGCAACACCATCACCGTGTTCACCGACAACGGGTCGGCGGCGGTGATCGACCAGATCAGCAGCATCCAGCGGGCGGAGATCGTCATGCTGGCCGGAGACAACAGCATCTTCCTGGGCAACTTCACCGGGTCGGCGACGATCACCACCGGGAACGGGGCCGACACCATCGCCGGGTCGAACGGGAGCGACGTGCTCAACGGCGGCGGCGGGTTCGACACCGTCCTCGTCATCACCGACACCTTCGCCACGCTCACCAACACGCAACTCGATTCCAGCGACGGCACCGACACCCTGATCGGGTTCGAGGCCGCGCTGCTGGAAGGGAACGGCCTGGCGAACGAACTGGACGCCTCGGCCTTCACCGCCGGCGGGGTGACGTTCTTCGGCCGCGGCGGAGACGACGTCCTCCGCGGCGGGAGCGGGGCCGACCAGATGTTCGGGGAGGACGGGGCGGACACGTTCTTCGACGGGGGCGGGCTGGACTCGCTGTTCGGCGAGAACGGGGACGACCAGGCTGTCCTGCTGCGGAACGACGGGTTCAACGACTTCGTCGATCTCGGGGCGGGCGAGGACGGCATCGTCCTCCACGGCACCGCCGGGAACGACGTCATCCGCGTCCGCCGGGTGGTGGACGCCGACGGGCCGAAGGCGATCATCACTATCAACGGCGTCACCGAGCAGGTGCTGTACCGCAACGGGGAGACGATCACGGTGTTCGCCGGGGCCGGGAACGACGTGGTGTGGATGGACGAGACGGTCGGCGTCACCTGGTCGGCCCGCCTGTTCGGGGAGAACGGCAACGACCTGCTCATCGGGGCCGGGAAGAACGACTACCTGGACGGCGGGAAGGGGAACGACACCCTGTACGGCCAGGGCGGGAACGACGACCTGATCGGCGGGGACGGCAAGGACACGCTGTACGGCGGCGACGGCGACGACGTGCTCGTCGGCGGGGACGGCAAGGACGAACTCCACGGCGGGGCCGGGGCGGACGTGATCCTGGCCGCCGACGGCGAGAAGGACCTGATCTACGTGGACGTGTTCGACTTCTTCCACAAGGACAAGAAGGACGAGCTGATCTGGGAGTGACGCACCACCCCGACGCCGACGCGACCGTCTTCCCGCTCACCGACCTGGACGCCGACGGCACGGCCGAGGTGTTCATCGTCACCACCCTGTACGAAGACGACGGGGCGGGGGTGGTCGCCTTCCTCAACCTGCTCAAGCCGCTCATCCAGGTGGGCGTCATCCTGGCGGTCGAGGCGCTCAACGGCGACGAGAAGAAGCTGAGCGAGGTGGACAAGGCGCTCATCAAGATCGCGGTGGACGCGGCCATGAAGGCCGCCCTGGGCAAGCTGGAGAAGGTGCTGGTGCAACCGCTCGGCACCGACAGCATCGTGGTGAAGCCGGACGGCAGCGTGGTGGCCGAGAACGGCGGGAACAAGACGAAGATGACGTTCAAGAAGGTGAAGAACGGCGACGTGAGGTTCCACTACGAACTGTCCGGGTTCGCCGTGCAGAAGTGACCCGGTCGGTCGAACGACGGCCCCTCGCATCCCATGATGTGAGGGGCGGTTTCACACCCGCCACACGTCGGCGACGGTGGGGCAGAGTGCTCAACGCCCGAAGGCGTCACTGATTGGTTCACTCCACTTGCAGGTCGAAGGCGTAGGTGGTGTAGCTGTGCTCAACGCCCGAAGGCGTCACTGATTGGTTCACTTCTTTCACCTCGGCCAACGTGTCGGCGTGCCGGTGTGCTCAACGCCCGAAGGCGTCTCCGCCCCGCGGGCCGCCCCCGCCTTCGACCCCGTCCGCCCGCTCGTCGATGCCATCCTGGCGGCCGACGAACACGCCCCCCTCAAGCAGCGGCACACGGCCAGTCAGATCTATCGCCGACTGGTCGCCGAGTCCGGGTACACCGGCAGCTACGGCCCCATCCAACGCTACCTGAAGGAGCGACGACTCGCCGCCCGCGACACGTTCGTCCCGCTCGACCACCGGCCCGGCCATCGCTGTGAGGCCGACTTCGGGCACATCCATGTGGACTTCCCCGACGGCCGCCGCCTGGTGCCTGTGCTGGTGATGACGTGGAGTTACTCGAACGCCCCGTTCGCCCTTGCCCTGCCGACCGAGCGGACCGAGGCCATCCTGCACGGCATGACCGAGGCGTTCGCCGTCTTCGGCGGCGTGCCCCGCGAGGTGTGGTGGGACAACCCGACGACGGTGGCCATTCACATCGGCCGCGGTCGGGACCGCACCCTGCACCCGCGATACGCGGCCCTCGCGTCGCACTTCACGTTCACGCCTACGTTCTGTCTGCCGGTCACCCCGCGGGAGAAGCCCCGCGTCGAGAACCGGGTGAAGGACCTGCAACGGATGTGGGCCACCCCGGTGCCGTGGGTGAACGACCTGGCCGAGTTGAACGCCCACCTGCGACAGTGCGGTGCCACCGCCCGCGACCGCACCTGCGGGTCGAACACCGAGACGGTGGGCACCCGCTTCGCGCGCGACCTGGCCGCCGCCCTGCCGGTGCCGAGCCGACCGTTCGAGGCGTGCGTGATCCAACCCGGCAGTGTGGACAAGTACCAGACGGCGGCGTTCGACGGCAACCGGTATAGCGTGCCGCGCCGCTGGGCGTTCCGCCCGGTGACGGTGAAGGGGTTCATCGACCGCGTCGAGATCGTCGCCGATCACCGCGTTGTCGCCACCCACGTCCGCACCTACGCCAGCGGCGAACGGGTGCTCAACCCCCTGCATTTCCTGGCGATTTTGGAGCACCGGCCGGCGACGCTCGACCACGCCCCGGTGTACCGCGACTGGGCGTTGCCACCCGCGTTCACCGAACTCCGTCGCGACCTGGAGACGCGGCTCGGGGTGCGGGCCGGGGTGCGGCAGTTCATCCGCGTGCTGGAACTGCTCGCCCGTCATTCGCTCGAACGCGTCGAGCGGGCGATCCAAGAGGTCCGCCTCCGCGGCGACCCGACGGCGATTGCCATCACCGCCTGCGCCGAGCGGTTGGCTCGCACGCCGTCCCCCGATGTCAGTGACACCCCGCTGTCACTGACGCCGTCCCCACTCCCCGACCTGAGCCGGTTCAACCGCCTGCTCCCATCCCACCCCAGGCCGGCGCTTGGGGAGTGGCAGGCCTTCGAGTGGCACCGCGCCAACTGCATTCCACACCCTTCCACAGTTGGGTGTGGAAAGTCCACAGTTGCAGGTGTTTCCACGCAAGCGGTGTTGACCGATGCAATGAGTTCGGGTAACGTCAAAAGCCTGGAACCGTAGTGGTTTGGAGCGTTTCCGAGGCTGGTCGGCGAGCGACTGAAAATCGCTAGGTCCCCGGTTCAACCCCAGGACTGCCCACTCGACGAAAGACCCACCCGCCGAAGCACTTCCGCTTACCTCCACGTCGTGTGGAGTGCGGCACCAGACCCCGGGAAACGCGGCGCTTGCCGCGATTCAACCGCGGAGGTGCCCGTGCCCCAGCCCCGTATCCAGACCCCGACCTACCGCCACCACCGCCCCACCGGGCGGGCCCTGTGCGATTTCTACGACCCGCTCACCGGGCGGAAGCGGACACTTTCCCTCGGCAAGTGGCAGTCGCCCGAGTCCCGCCGGGAACACGCCCGCCTTTGCGCCGAGGCCGCGGTGGGTCGCCCGGCGACTCGCTCGGGCGTCACCGTCGCCGAGCTGCTGCTCGCCTTCCTCAAGCACGCCGAGACGCACTACCGCCGCGCGGACGGCACCAGCACCGACGAGCTGGCCAACTTCAAGCAGACGCTACGTGTGGTACGGGAGACGCACGCCCACGTCCCCGCGGCCGAGTTCGGCCCGCTCGCACTGAAGGCGGTGCGGCAGCGGATGATCGACCGCGGGTGGAGCCGGAAGAACATCAACCTGCACGTCGGCCGGGTGCGGCGCGTGTTCAAGCACGGGGTGGAGAACGAGCTGGTCGACGCCAACGTGCTGGCGGCCCTGAAAGCGGTTCCCGGGTTGCAGAGCGGACGTACCACCGCGAAGGAGACCGCCCCGATCCTGCCGGTGGCCGACGCCCTGGTCGACACCACCCTGCCGCACGTCAGCCGGCACGTCGCCGGCTTGATCCGGTTCCAGCGGCTGACCGGCTGTCGGCCGGGCGAGGCCTGCCGCCTGCGGAAGTGCGACATCGACACGTCGGGTGCGGTGTGGGTGTACCGCCCGCCGCAGCACAAGACCGCGCACCGCGGGAAGGTGCGGCTCGTCCACCTCGGCCCGCTCGCCCAGCAACTGCTCGCCGAGTACCCCACCGCCGACCCGACCGAGTACCTGTTCTGCCCGCGGCGGGAGTTGGCGGAGCGGAGTGCCAGGCGAGCCGCGAATCGGACGACGAAGATTCAGGTCCGGGACCAGCGGGTAAAGAAGCCGACGATCCGGAAGGGCGTGCGGTACACCACCGCCGGCTACGGCCACGCGATTCGGAAGGCGTGCAAGAAGCACTCCATCCAGTCGTGGGCGCCGAACCAACTGCGGCATACCTTCGGCACGAACGTTCGGCGGGACCACGGGCTGGACGTGGCCCAGGCCCTGCTCGGTCACGACCGTGCGAGTACCACCGAGATCTACGCGGAGAAGACGAACGACGCGGCCGCCACCGTGGCCGCCAGCATCGGCTAAGTGGGCGGGAACCCGGACCAGGGCGGTCCGCCCTGGTCCGGGTACTGCTGGTGGGCGATTCGGGCGGCTGAGGTGCTCGTCTGTGCCGACCCGGCGCAATCTCTCTCAGCGTGCTCGAGTGCCCCCATCAGTTCATCGCCCCGGATCGGGCTCTGCACCACCCCGGACGAGTACGTGTTCAGCCCGCGGCGGGAGCGGGAGGAGCGGAACGCCAAGCGGGCGGCCGACCGGACGACCAAGTTCTACGCCAGCCGGCAGGGGTGGCAGCAGCGGAAGGAGCGGCCGAAGCGGGTGCCGGGGGACAAGTATACGGTGGCCAGCTACGGGTACGCCATCCGCCGCGCCTGCAAGCAGCGCGGG
>JANNVG010000479.1:0-3808 GCA_031414395.1 Fimbriiglobus sp. | reverse complement strand
GAGTCCGCCGGTTCCGAATGATACCGGCGGACTCACGTCGCGCCGCCCGCCCGTGGTCCGTTAGAACGTCAGTTTCATCCCCGTCAGGCGGGCCACCGTCTCCCGCATCAGCGCGTCTTCCTCCGCCTCGCTCTTGGCCGTGTACGTGACGCTGAACCGCAGGAACGCCCCGGCGTCGTCCCACGGCACGCAGCACACGCTCTGCTCGGTAATCAGGTACTGGCTCGCCTCTTCCCCGTTCTTGAACGCGCGATCCCCCGCCGCTTTCGGCGACTTCACATACAGGAAGTACGTGCCGCCCGGCATGGCCGCGTCGAACCCCACATCCTTCAGCGCCGCCACCAGCTTCGTCAGCCGCCGCTGGTACTTCGTGCGGATCGCCGTGGGGATGCTCGCGTCCCGCAGGGCCGCCGCCGCCGCGTGCTGGGTGGCCATGAACTGCCCGCTGTCGCTGTTGTCCTTCACGTCCGCGTACGCCTGCACGATCAGCGGGTGCCCGGTCACGAACCCGAGCCGCCAGCCGATCATGTCGAACCCCTTGCTCATCGAGTGCACTTCGACGCCCACCTCCTTCGCCCCGTCCACTTGCAGGAAGCTGTACGGCTCGCCCTGATAACTCAGCAGGATGTGAGCGGCGTCCTGGACGATCACCACCTGGTTCGTGTGGGCGAACTCGACCACCCGCTTGTAGAAGTCGGCCGTCGCCACCGCCCCGGTCGGGCTGTTCGGGTAGTTCAGCACCATCAGCTTCGCCCGCTTCTTCACGTCCGCGGGGATGCCGTCGAGGTCCGGGAAGAAGCCGTTCTCCTTCAGCAGCGGCAGCCGCACCACCTCGCCGCCGAGGTACTTCGTCCAGGTGCCGGCCACGGGATAGCCCGGCGCGGTCATGAGCGTCACGTCGCCGGGGTTGATGAACGCGGCCGGCAGCATGGCATACGCCGGCTTGCTGCCGATGCAGTGACACACCTCCGTCACCGGATCGACGGTGACGCCGAACTGCCGCCTCATGAACTCGGCGGCGGCCTCCTTGTACGCGGCGATGCCGTTGTCGGCGTACCCGCGGTTGTCGACGCGGTCCACCTGGCGTTTCATCTCGTCCCGCACTTGCGGGGGGGCCATGTCGTCGTTCTCGCCGATGCCGAAGTCGAGCAACTGGCGGTCGGGGTAATCGGCGAGTGCCTTCCGCTTGGCCCGCTTGATTTTCTCGAACTTGTAGATCTCGGTGCCCTTGCCGTAGGCGGCCCCGCCGATGCGGTCGGCGAACAGGGACTGGAACCAGGGGTCGGCGGCCATCGGCGGAAGCTCCGGGGGGAGTACAATCCGGATAGCTATATTCCCGGCGGCGGGAGCGGACCACACCCGAGAGGGAGTACCATGAGCGGCGAGGTTCCCGCCCCACCGGGGCTGCTGGAGTCGGTGGCCGACATGCGGTTCCCGGCCAAGACGGACGCCCGGTTGACGCGGCTGATGGACCGCAACACCGAAGGCCAGCTCACCCCCGACGAGCGGGACGAGTTGGAATCGCTGGTCGAGTTGAGCCAGACGATTTCACTGGTGCGAGCGCAGGCGCTGCAGTTGCTGGGGCGGCAACCGGCATGAGCGACACTTGGGCCGCCACTCGTCGGCTGGTCGTCGCCCGTGCCGACAATCGGTGCGAATACTGTCGCATGCACCAGTCGCTCCAGGGCGCGACGTTCCACCTCGAACACGTCGTCCCACAATCAACGGGTGGGTCGGATTCGGCCGACAATTTGGCCCTCGCTTGCCCCGCCTGTAACTTGGCGAAGTCGAATCGCACATCCGCCGTCGATCCGGACACCTCACAGGTCGCTCCCCTCTTTCACCCAAGGTCACATCGCTGGTCGGATCACTTCCGCTGGGACGGGTATCGCATCGACCCCCTCACCCCAACCGGACGGGCGACGGTGGAAGCGTTCGGGTTGAACACCCCACGACGACAACTGATCCGTGCCGCCGAAGGAGGTTGCGGACTGTTCCCGCCGAATGACGGGTGAGTTCGAGTTGACCACCGGTCCCGCCCTGCGAATCCCGCCCTCCAATATCCCGCATCTCGGTTCGCCTTCCACTCCCATCGGTCGGCGGTGCTGGGCCGCGCTCGACGGACTCGTCACCGCTCCCCATCGCCCCGACAGGCGCCGGCGAGTCCACCCCACTTCCCGCGACGCTCACCCCGAACATGCAGGCCGAGGTGCGGTTTCCCCCGCCCGCTTGCGGTACACTACCCCTCCCACCCTCCGGGCCTGTGTCATGCGAACCCTCCTCGCCCTCTGTGTATTCACCGCCGCGTGTGCCGCCGCCGCCCCGACCCTCAGCGTCGGGTTCGCCGACGAAGACGTGTCGCCGACGGTGGGCGGCAAGACGCCCGTGTACATGGCCGGGTTCGGCACCAACCGCGTGGCCACGAAGGTCCACGACCCGATCATGGCGCGGGCGGTAGTGCTGTCCGACGGGTCGAAGAAAATCGCACTCGTGTGTGTCGACGTGGTCGGCCTGTTCCTGCCCACCGTCGAGCGGGTGCGGGCGAAGGTGAAGGGGTTCGATCACGTGATGGTGTCGAGCACGCACAACCACGAGGGGCCGGACACCCTCGGCCTGTGGGGGAAGTCGAACTTCGTCAGCGGGGTGGACAAGGAGTATTTGACCGCCGTGGTGGACGGGTGCGCGAAGGCCATCGCCGCGGCGGACAAGAAGCTGGCCCCCGCGACGGCCAAGATCGGCACCGCCGCCGGCCCGGATGTCCTCCGCGACAGCCGCCAGCCGGAGGTGAAGCACGACGAGATCGTGACCATCCAGTTCGACGCGGCCGACGGCAAGGGCATCGCCCCGCTCGGACTGCTCGTGCAGTGGAACAGTCACCCGGAGTTGCTCGGCGAGAAGAACACCGAAGTGAGCGCCGACCACGTGGGGTACACGGTGACGCACTTGCAGGCGAAGTACAAGTGCCCGGTGGCGTACTTCACCGGCACCGTCGGCGGGCTGATGACCAACCTGGGCCTGCCGCTGAAGGACGACAAGGGCGTGGAACTGAAGGACGGCACGTTCGAGAAGACGGAGAAGTACGGCGTGGAGGTGGGCAAGCTGGCGGAGAAGGCGGTGGCGGCGGGCCAGCCGGCGACGCTCGTGCCGTTCACCGTTCGCACGCGGGCGCTGCTGGTGCCGGTGGACAACACCCTGTACAAGCTGGCGTGGGGCGCCGGCGTACTCGACCGCACCATGTACGTGTGGGACGGCAACCCGACGCCGAAGGAGTTCGTGCCCGCCAAAGACCCCGGCAAGACCATCGGCATCAAAACGGAGGTGGGACTCCTGACGCTCGGCGAACTGGACGTGGCCTGCATCCCCGGCGAGATCTACCCCGAACTGGTGCTGGACAAGATCCAAGACCCGGCCGACAAAGGGGCCGACTTCCCCGACGCCCCGAAAGAGCCGGCCATCTACCCGCACATGACGGGCAAGTACAAGATGCTCGTCGGGCTGGCGAACGACGAGATCGGGTACGTCATCCCGAAGCGGCAGTGGGACGAGAAGCCGCCCTTCTGCTACAAGCGGACCAAGGCCCAATACGGCGAGATCAACAGCCTCGGCCCCGAGACGGCCCCGCTGCTGTGCGAGGTCTTTCAGCGGCTGCTGCCGAAAAAACCGTGATGGCAGCGGCCGCGGTTGCGATAATTGCAATACCCCCGGAAAGCCCGCCATGGAAGAAGACGTTTCGCACACGACGCCGCAGCGGAAGCCTCCCCGGGATCCGCAGGATAAGACCCGCGTCACCGACAGCGGCGACCCGGAG
>JANNVG010000478.1:0-2536 GCA_031414395.1 Fimbriiglobus sp. | reverse complement strand
GGCTTCGGGCGGGGTCGGGTGGGGGATGTGGGGGTGTTTGGGTTGTGGTCTGCTCGCCCCGCGTGGGGTTCTGATTCCCGCTCGCGGAGCGAGCAGACCACGTTCACAGTCCCGCGGCGAACCCCTCGCTGGCCGCCGCCTTCGCCATCGCCGCCAGCCGTTCGCCCGCCTGAGTCAGCAGGTGGTGCGCCACCTGGTTCGGGTTGTACCCGGCCCGCAGGCGGATGAGCGGCTTGCCGTACTTGTCGCAGTACCGCTGCACCTCGGCGTAGTCGTGGTTTGACCAGCGGATGGCCAGCACGACCGCCGCCACGTCCGGCCGGGCGATGTCCGGCTCGAAGAAGGTGAACGACGTGTGGTCGGGCGTGCTCAGCCACCGCACGTCGGCCAGCCCGAGGGCGTTCCGCAACGCCGCCACGTGGTGCGGCCGGCGCTGCCCGCCGATGAGCACCAGTTCCTTCCCCGCCAGCAGTTCCCGCACCCGCATCACCTCGGCCGACACGACCGGCTCGGCCTCCGTCTGCTCGGCGGCGGCGGCTTGCGAGTCGCGGAACATTTCGATCGCCCGGAACACCCGCTCGGCCCCCACCGACGTGGGCAGGTCGTCGGGCACGTTGTCGTACACGGGCAGGAGCAGTTCGCGCAGGTCGAGGCTGCTCGGCTGCACGCCGGCGCTCACCGCCTGGTCGAGCAACTCCACCACCCGCGGCCACTCGTCGGCCACCGCCGACGGGTCGTCGGCCAGCTTGCGGAGCTTGAACCGCAAGTTGTCGAGCGCCTTCTTCCGCACTTTCGCCGGGTCGCCGGCGTGCGGGCCGTTGACCGACGCCAGGCCGGCGATCGGCTTGAACCGTGCCGTCAGCCCTTTCAGCCGTTCGGCCAGGTTCGGCCAGTTCTTTGGGTCGGCCGGGTCTTCCCGCCGCAGGAACCGCGGCACGTAAATCTGGTGGTGCTTGCCCAGCTCGCGGATGTGGACGAACATCTGCACCTGCTCGTGATCCCGCGACACCCACCCCACATCCGCCACCGCGTACAGCAGCATCGACTGCGCCTCGGCCGCGTGCGTCAGCACCTCTTGCCCGACGGCCATTTCCGGCCCGTTGCCCACCCACACCCGCAGCAGGTCGGCCGCCGCCGCCACCACCTGATACCCGCCGGCCAGGTCGTCCCACACGGCCTTGCTCTTCGGGTAGCCGTGCGGGTCGAGCATCCACAGCCCGCAGTCGGGGATGGCGTCGGCCTGCGTGCGGAGCGTCTCTTCTTCAGTCGCCGTGTCGGTCACGCCGGTCGCCTTGCGGGCCATGATCTTGGCGGCGGCGGCCTTCACCCGACACCGCGCCGCGACGGTCGCCAGCGGCAGCGGAACGAACTCGCGGCCGTGGTCGGTGGCGGGCGCCGGGGTGTGCGTCGGCGGCAGCACGACCGACGAGCGGGCCGAGATGGGCACCGGCAGGATGAGCTGATCGAGCACCGACTCGCGCGGGGCGGCGCGCACTTCGACGACGGGAGTGACGACGGGGGCGACGACCGGCGGGGGCACCACCGCGACGAGTTCGACGACGGGTGTGGGTGCGACGGCCGGTGCGACGGCCGGTGCCGGCGGTTCGGCCCACGCCGCGAGGGCGCGGGCGGCGGTGGCCACGTCGCTTCGCAGCACGGGGTTTGTTTCAAGGTACGCGGCGGCGCGTGCGAGCAATGGGGCCAACGCCGCCAGGAGCGAGTCGGACATCGTGAACATCCAATGAAGGGCCGGAGACTGAAGATTTGCTATGGAAGTCGGGGCGCCCGGCGACAGCGGAACAAGTGAACAGTAAGTTTATTGGGCGAGCGACATTCGCCCGCACGACTGGCAACACGACCCGGCGACCGGGCGAACGTGACCCCCGAACCCATTTCGCCGACTGCTCCGCGGACCGTGCCGCGGACCGTGCCGCGGACCGTGCCACACGAAACGACACCAGCCCTGGGGTGAGCCAGGGCTGGAGGGGGTCGAAGTGAGCCGGGTGGGGATCGAACCCACGACCCGCAGATTAAAAGTCTGCTGCTCTACCAGCTGAGCTACCGGCCCGTGGGGGTGTCCCCGCGAGAATTGTACTATACCCGTCGGTCGCGGGTCGTCCACCCTTTCGCCCACTTCTTCGGCCATTTCTGGCGTGCGGCGGGCGTTCCTGGTACGCTCTCTTTTCGCCCCGCCCACCACCCCGTCGGGTGTCCGCATGTCGTTCCGCTGGCTGACAATTGTCCTGCTGCTGCCGTCCGCCGCACTCGCCGACACGCCGGTGTCGTTCCGCAACGACGTGTCGGCAGTGCTTTCCCGCTCCGGGTGCAACGCCGGCGCGTGCCACGGCAACCTGAACGGCAAGGGCGGGTTCAAGCTCTCCCTCCGCGGTGAAGACGCCGACGCCGACCTCGAGTCACTCACCCGCGGGATGCTCGGCCGACGCACCGACTCGCACTCTCCTGCCGACAGCCTGTTGTTGAAAAAGGCCACCGGGCAGGTGCCGCACGAGGGCGGCGCGCGGTTCAGCACCACCAG
>JANNVG010000477.1:0-3587 GCA_031414395.1 Fimbriiglobus sp. | reverse complement strand
CGCCCGCGCTCCCGGCCGAGGCCACTCCAGACCCGGCAGGATCACCCGACACCGACCGACAGACGGACCACTACCGCCGCAACTTGCGAATGCCTGTGCCACCACTGCTAGCGGGTGTCGCCGAGCGGGTCTTCGCCCCCGTCCCGCTTCCACGCCGCGTAGTTCTCCCAGTTGGCCGGGCTGAGCTTGAACGGCGGGAAGTCCATCCCGCCGATGCTCAGGTAGCCCCGCGGCAGCTTGGTCGGGTCGTCGGCGTTCTCGAACTCGAGCGCCACGTCGCGGCGGGCGGCGATGATGATCTCCCCGCCCGGGTCGAGGAAGAAGGCCGAGTCGCCCAGCAGCAGGCCGGTCAGGAACGGGCTGGTGGGGAAGGCGACGGCCCGCGGGTCGAGCTTCGGGTCGGCGTCCCGCAGGTCGGCGAGCAGGCCGTTGAACCACCGCAGTTGCTCGCGGGTGGGGCGGGCGGGCAGCCGCCGGACGATGCTCACGTACGACCGCAGAATGTTCACCGCCTGGAACGCCCACAGTACGCCGAACCCGACGAACACGTAGTCGATCTTCTTCGTCACCTGCCACAGCATGAACGCCCGCACGCCGTTCGACGCGGCGAAGGCGAGCATGACGAGGCCGTCGAACAGCAGCCCCTCGGCCGACGGGAAGAACCGCTGCGTCAGGCCGACGCACACCTCCAGCACGCCCAGCCCGAGCGAGATGAGGCTGAACACGCCCCACGGGTCGCCGCCCGGCCCGCCCACATAGAACCAGTACCAGAAGCCGAGCATCATCGCCCCGAACACCAGGCTGTGCAGGCCCCGCCCGCGGACGTGCTCGCACACCTTGCGGTATTCGGCCACCCGCCGCAGGACCGAGCGGGTCTCTTCGGGCGTCGGCTGGTTCGGCTCGTCCATTCGGCGGTTCCGCGGTGGGGGGGTGGGGTATTATAAGTGCTCTGCTCGCTCCGCGAGCGGCATCTGAGACCGCTCGCGGAGCGAGCAGAGCACGTTATGCGGCTTTCGTCGGCCAGTCGGGGCAGCGGCGGCAGACGAACACGTGATAGTTGCCGGCGAACCCGAACCCGGCCGCGTTCGCCGCCGTCGCCCGCAGCTCGGGCGTGTTCGCCTCTTCGACCGGAGTCCAACTGGCCTCCCGCCACTCGTCGGCGTCGAGCGTGAGCAGGTAATCCATGCCGCGGTGGCAGGTGTCGCACGCCGGCGGGTTGGGGTTGCCCACCCACCGCGGGAAGCCGCCCGCCTTCGTGCCGGGGGCCACGCTCAGTTGCTCGGTGTACACCGCCACCGGGTCGCCCCCGCCCGGCGGCTTCCAAGCTTCCAGCCGCTCGCGGAAGGGCGTCACCTTCGCCGTCGCCCAGTCGGGGAACTCCAGCACCTTGTCGATGAACAACCGGCACGGCACGGGCACGTAACCGGGGAAGGCGTGCGTGGTCGGCGGCAGATCGGCGTAGGGCGGAGGGGTGTCTTTCAACTTCCGCCACACGAGCAGCGGCTTCGGCGTACCCGTCGCCTTCGAGTCTCGCGGCGACCAGAGCAGTTGCAGCACGTCCGTGCCGGGCTTGAACTTCACCTGCGTCGGGCAGTCGTCGGCGAGCAGTTGCAGCACCGGCACGTAGGGGATTTTGAACGCCTCGCACGTCGGCCACGGCTCGCCCGCCGGCCACGCGATCACCCCGCCGAGCTTGCTCTGATCGGCAGCGGGTTCGTCGGAGTACCGCGGGTGCAGCCGGTGCGTCATCCGCAGCAGCGGTTTCAACTCCGGGAACTCCTTCAGCAGATCGACCGCCCGCGGCGGGCTGGTGCGAACGGCGGTTGTCGGCACTTTGCCGGCCGCGAGTGCGGCCAGGTGCGAGTCGCGGGCGGCCTTCTCCGAGGCGATGCGGCGGGCGTCGGCGGACGACACGACCGGGGCGTTCGGGTCGCGGCGACAGCCGGCGAGCGGCAGAGCGGCGGCGAGGGCGAGGAAATGGCGGCGGGGGAGCATCGGGATTCCGTAAGGGCCGGTATCCGATATCGTAGGCAGATGAGCATTCGTGCCCTCGACACCGTCCCGTCGGCCGTCGCCCACCGCGTGCAGTTGCTCCGCGACCTGCCCACCGGCGAGCTGCTGATTCACGAGATCTACCGCAGTTTGCAAGGCGAGAGCACCTACGCCGGCCTGCCGTGCGTCTTCGTCCGCACCTCCGTGTGCGATTCGAGATGCTCCTGGTGCGATACCCCACATGCGTTCACCCAGGGCGAGCGGATGAGCCGGGCGGCGGTGCGGGAGAAGGTGCTTTCCTTCGACTGCCCGCTAGTCGAGATCACCGGCGGGGAACCGCTGCTTCAACCCGACGTGCCGCCGCTCATGTCCGAGTTGTGCGACGCCGGCAAGACGGTGCTGATCGAGACGAGCGGGGCGCACGACGTGGGCGTGATCGACCGGCGGGTTCACGTCGTCATGGACCTGAAGTGCCCGGACAGCGGGGAGTGCGACCGCAACCGCTGGACGAACCTGGGCCTGCTCAAGCCGGCCGACCAGATCAAGTTCGTGGTTGCCAGCCGGCGGGATTGGGAGTGGGCCGAGCGGGTGGTGCGGGAACACCGCCTGGACGAGCGGTTCGCCGTACTCGTGAGCGCCGTGTTCGGCACGATCAACCTGAAGGAGCTGGCCGAACTGGTGCTGGCGAGCGGGCGGAACGTGCGGATGCAACTCCAGATGCACAAGTACATCTGGGACCCGAAGGCGCGCGGGGTTTGAAGTGCTCTGCTCGCTCCGCGAGCGGTCTGATTTCGAATCCGCTCGCGGAGCGAGCAGAGCACTTACCGCAACTTCCCCACCACCTCCGCCTGCAACCCCGGCGTACACGCCACCAGCCCGCCCTTCCGCTTCGCCCCCCGCTGCCCGTACCGCACCGGGCCGCCGTCGAACTCCGTCACCACCCCGCCGGCCTCGATCACCAGCACCTCGCCGGCGCACACGTCCCAGTCGTGGAACTCCGGGTAGCTGTTCACGTACACGTCGGCCTCGCCGCGGGCCACCAGCGCCAGCTTGATGCCGGCCGAGTACGTCTCGACCACCGCCGCCGGGCCGAGCTTGGTCACCATCGGTTTCGTCTTGCCCGGCTTGCTGTGGCTCTGCGTGAGCGTGGCTCGCGGCAGGCTGTCGCACGTCGTCACCCCGCACTGCACCGGCGCCGCGTCGCTGACTTTCACCCAACAGCCGAGGCCCGTCGCCGCATACGTCACGCGGTCCTTCGTCGGCTCGGCCACCACGCCCACCACCGGCCGGTCGCCCACCGTCAGGCCGATCATCACGCTGAACTCGCCGTTCTTCATGGCGAACCCCTTCGTGCCGTCGATGGGATCGACCACCCACGTGCGGGCGGCCCCCGCCGGGGCGAGAGCGACCGCGGGGGTGTTCTCCTCGGCCACCAGACCGTCGGCGGGGAATGCGGCGTGCAAGTGCTTCAGGATGATCTCTTGTGCCCCGCGGTCGGCGTGGGTGGTGATGTGCGCCGGGGCGTCCGGGATGGCGGTGAAGGCGGCGTACTCGGCGGTCAGGTACTTGCTCGCGGCGTCGGCCGCCGCCAGCGC
>JANNVG010000476.1:0-4753 GCA_031414395.1 Fimbriiglobus sp. | reverse complement strand
CGACCTGGGCAAGTCGGTGGCCTTCTTCCGCACCCTGTTCGGCCAGGAGCCGGCGAAGGTGCGGCCCGACTACGCCAAGTTCGAGCCGGACACCCCGCCGCTCGTGCTGTCGCTCGAACCGAACAAGCCCGGCGGCGGGGGCGTACTGAACCACGTCGGCGTGCGGATGCCCGACGCGAAATCGCTGGTGGCGGTGCAGCGGCGGCTGGAAGAGGCCGGCGTGCGGTGCCAGCGTGAAGAGGGGGTGGAGTGCTGCTACGCCAAGCAGACGAAGTTCTGGCTGTACGACCCGGACGGCACGATGTGGGAGATGTACACGCTGGAAGGAGACATCGACCACCGCGGGGCGGGGCAGAGCCAGGAAGTGGTGACGCTGAACGCCCCGACGCCGACCCGCGGCCCGGTGGAGTGGGAGCACCGCATGGGCAGCCCGGTGCCCGAGCGGATCCCGCTCGACGACGACACGGCCGACGAGGTGCGGCTGCGGGGCACGTTCAACCTGCCGATCTCGGCCGACCAGCGGGCGGCGGTGTTGGCCGATGCGGCGCGGGTGCTGAAGCCGGGCGGCCGGCTGTTCGTTCACGTGTTGACGGCTGACCGCCCGGTGGACGCGCCGGACCTCCCCGGCCCGGCCGGTGCCGTGCGGTTCGTGCCGGCCGAGTGCGAGCCGATCCGGTTGCTCGAAGAAGCGGGGTTCAGTGCGGTGAGGTTGCTCAAGTTCGACGCGAAGCCGTGCTTCGTCCGCAACGGCGTCGAGATGCGGGAGACGCAGCTTGAAGGGCGGAAGCCGCTCGCGGCGGGCGAATCGAATCAGGTGTTCGAGGTGCTGTACCGCGGGCCGTTCGACCAGATCGACGCCGACGGGCGGGCGTACCCCCGCGGGGTGCGTGTCGAAGTGCCGGCGACCGCCGCCGCCCGCTTCCGCGCGCCCGATCTTGCGGCACAGTTCACCGTGTTCGAGCCGAGCGCGACCCGCCCGCTCACCGCCGACGCCTGCGGCACGTGACGGGCCGTGTACAACCTCTTGGTACACCGTCCCACACCGCAGAGGGTTCCGCGTGCTGCACGGCATCATCCCGCCGGTCGTCACCCCGTTTCACGCCGACGAGTCGCTCGACCTGCCGCGGCTGATATCGCACATCGACGACCAACTCGCCGCCGGCGTTCACGGCATCTTCGTGCTCGGCACCACGGGCGAGTTCTACGCGATGAGCGAGGCGGAGAAACAGGCGGTGACGGCGGCGGCGGTGGCGCACGTCGGGACGCGGGCGAAAGTGTACGTCGGCACCGGAGCCGAGACGACGGGCGAGGTGGTGCGGCTGAGCAAGATGGCCGCGAAAGAGGGGGCGGCGGGCGTGTCGGTCATCACGCCGTACTTTATCAAGCCGACGCAGGCGGAGTTGACCGACCACTTCCGGCGGGTGGCCGACGCCGCGGGCGTGCCGGTCATCCTTTACAACAACCCGGCCACGTGTGCCGGCTTGAGCATCGAACCAGACACGGTGGCGAAGCTGGCCGAGCACCCGCAAATCGTCGGCATCAAGGACTCGTCCGGCGACTTGCAGAACACGATTGAGTTGGTGAAGCGGGCACAGTCCGAGCGGTTCAGCGTGCTGCTCGGCCGCGACACGCTCATCCTCGCCGGGCTGGTGTTCGGCACCCGCGGGGCGATCCCGGCGACGTGCAACATCGCCCCGCGGTTGTGCGTCGGCATCTACGAGTCGTTCATGGGCGGCGACATGTTGGCGGCACGGGCGTTCCAGGACATGCTCTCCCCGGTGCGGCTGGCGCTGTCGCTCGGCACCGGCAACGGGGCGGTGAAGGAGGCCCTGGCGCTGATCGGTCAGTCGTGCGGGCCGAACCGCCGGCCGATCAGCCCCCTGAGCGACGAGAAGAAGGCGACGCTGAAGGCGGTGCTGGCGGTGGCCGGTCTTCTGTAGCCGGCCTCTGTGAGGCCGGTCCGGGGTCACAGACCTCGGCGACAGTCACTCTGCGAACCCCTCGTTCTTCTCCACCCTGGCGTCGGCGTTGTTGGTGATCTTCACCGCCACCCCGAGGCACTTGTTGCCCGAGATCACGTTCCCCTCGGCCGGCGTGCCGCTGACCAGGATGCCCCCGCCCGCCACCGTGTTGTTGAGCACCTTCACGTTCTTGCACGGGAACCGCTCCTTGTTGCGGTCGGCGCTGACCATGACGGCCGACCCGCCGGCGACGACCCGCGTGCCGTCGCCCAGGCGGATGTCGTTCTTCTCGACGAGCAGGCCGTCGATGCCGGCCGTCTTGTAGATGCTCAGGTACGTGTTGCCGGTGTTGTGCGTCAGCACGCTGTCCTTCACCGTGCTGTTCACGTGGTCCTCGTGCATCAGCCCCTCGCCGTCGTTGATCCTGTACTTCTTGTCGAACGCCCAGTTGCAATGCACCTGGTAGTCGTTCCTCGTGACCACCCACCGCCAGCCCCGCATCTCGACGGCCCGGTTGTCGTTCGTGGAACTCCCGAACGTTATCGCCTGGCCGGTCGCCGTCGGCCGCCACACGTCGTCCGGGATGCGAATGACGTTCCCCTCGCACCGCCCGCCGTCCGAGGTGAAGCCGATGCCCAGCCGCCCGGTCTGGTGGAGGAAGTTGCCGACGATGACGATGCCGGTGCGGAAGCCCCACGGGTGCGTCTCGGGCGTGCCGTCCGGCCCGCCGCCGCCCGCCCCGCCGATGCCGTAGTGGTTGACGTAGAACCCCGGCCGGTTGTCGTAGTCGAACACCACCCCGTCGATGGCCGTCTCCTTCTTCTTGTCGCCGAGCAGCACGAACCCGGTCATGGTGAAGTTGTCGTCGCCCGACTTCGGCAGGCGGTTGTTGGCCACGAGGGCGTTCTCGCCCGTCAGGTGAACGGCCGGGCGGTGGCGGTGGGTGAACCGCTGAAACGCCTTCTGGTTGATCGTCAGGTTGGGCACGCTCGGGTCGGCGACGGCGGCGTTGCGGAAGGTGCAGCCGACCACGAACCGGTTCTTGCCGGCGGCGTGCTTCTCGGAGTGGTCGTCGTCGAAGTTCACGTGCCCGCGGTTGACGGCGATGTCCACCAGCCCGAGGTTCGAGTCGGTGCCGGGCGTCTCGCAATCGACGCCCTTGAAGGCGGTGTCGAGCGGGGTGCCGTCGCCGGCCGCCTTGTACTCGTACTTCGGGAACTCGAACTTCGTGAGCGGCTGGTACGCCTCCTTCAGCGCGCTCCGCTCTTTGGAGGCCGCCCCGCGAAGGATGATGCCGTTCGGCAGTGTGATCGACTTAGCGAACGTGTAGGTGCCGGCCGGGAAGTACACCACCCCGCCGCCCCCTTTGGCGATCAACTGCCCGATGGCCACGGCTAGCAGGTCGTCCGTCGTCTTGGCGTCGCAGGTGGTGACGTCCACCACGTTGCCCCACGGCAGCTTGTCGGTCCACGCCTGCTTGTACGCGGCGAGGGGGTTGTCGGTTGGCGGCTGACCCTCGGCGGCGGAAGCGAACCGCCACACCGGGGCGAGGGTGACGGTGCCGGCGACGAGGAAGAACTGGCGGCGGGTGGTCATGGGCGTGGTCCTGATGAGGGGTCAACCGGAGAGCCGCTCTGCGAGCCGGTCGATCTCCTCTTCCGTGTTGTAGCAGTGCGGGCTGGCCCGCAGGCGGTCGGCCCGGCAGTTCACGATTACGCCTGCGGCCCGGCACCGCTTCACCAACTCCTTCTGGTCGTGGCCCGGTTTGGTGAACGACACGATGCCCGAGCGGTCGTCTCCGGTCCGGCTGCTGAACACCTCGCAGCCCACTGACATCACGCGCTCGCACAGGTAGTCGGTCAGTTCCAGCATCCGCGCGGCGACGTTCGGGATGCCCGCGTTCAGTAGCAAATCCAGGCTCGCGCCGAGTGCCCACAACCCCGGCACATTCAGCGCGCCGCCCTCCCACCGCCCGGCGTGCGGCTTCAGCGTGAAGTCCACTTGGTGATACTCGAACGGGTTCACCACGCTGTGCGCCCCGACGCCGATGGGGTGCAGGCGGTCCACCCACTCGCGGCGGATGTATGCGAATCCGGCCCCTTCCGGCGCGAGCAGCCACTTGTGCCCGTCGGCGGCGAGGGCGTCGATGGGCGTTCGCTGCACGTCGATGGGAAACACACCGAGTGCCTGAATCGCATCGACGAAGAAGAACACCCCGCGAGCGCGGCACACCTCGCCGAGGGCATCGAGATCAGCCCGGAAGCCGCTGGCGAACTGTACCGCACTCGCACTCAGCACCCGCGTCTTGCCGTCCATCGCCGCGGCGATGTCGTCGATCTCCACGCGGTTGCCGCGGCTGGGCACCCGCCGCACTTCCACCCCGCGGCTGTGCAGATTCAGCCACGGGTACTGGTTCGACGGGTACTCCTCCGCCGCCAGCACCACGTTCTCGCCGGCCTTCCACGGGAACCCCTCGGCGATCAGCCCGATGCCGACGGTGGTGTTCGGCACGAACATCACGTCTTCAACCGCCGGTGCGTTGATGAGTTGTGCGGCGAGCTTCCGCACGCGGTTCGTGCCGGCCACCAGTTCACCCACCGCGGCGATGCCGTTGTCGCCGACCACCTGGGCGTAACGGGCCAACTCCGCCGCCGCGGTGTCGGGGATCGGCGACACGGCCGCGTGGTCGAAGAACGCCCACCGGCGGGAGACGGGGAAGTGCGAACGGACGGCGTCCCAGGTCATTGCGGTCCTCTGTAGCCGGGGTCTGTGACCCCCGTGCCCGCCCGGGG
>JANNVG010000475.1:0-3932 GCA_031414395.1 Fimbriiglobus sp. | reverse complement strand
CGATCACCTCGCCGCCGGCGCGGGTGCCCAGGGCGGTGAGGGTGGCCGGGCTGACGCTGTCGCGGACGAACTTGACCGACCCGTCGGCGAACAGGAACATGGCCCCGCCGGTGTGCCGGCTGCCGAAGCTCAACTCGTAGGCGGCGTGCTGGGTGGTGCCGGGGGCCGGGGGCGTGTTCCGCAGGTAGTTGATGGGCACGCCGGTGCTGCCCAGGAACTCGGACATGTCCCCCTGGTTGCCGGTGTCCACGTCGTCCGACCCGATGGCCCAGTGGTCCTTGCGGCCAAACATGCTGGCGTTGTTCTCCAACTCGATGGCGGCCAGGGCGACGCCCCGCGGGTCGGCTTCGGCCTCGCCGATGGCGATGGTGTTGCTGGTGCCGTCGGTGATGCTCACCATCGTCACCCCGCTGGTCATGCCCCCGTAGGGAACGTTATTGCGGGTGATCCGCTGGTGGACCATCTTGGCGACGAAGATGCCGTCCAGGGTGTGGATGTCTTCGGTGCCCGAGTTGGTGGCCCCCCACGGCGTGTTGGCGAGGATCCGCCGGCGGTCGTCCACGATCCGCCCGCTCACGCACCCCAGGTAGTTGGCCGGCGCCCGCCGCTGCACGATCCAGTTGTCCCCGGAGATGTCCGGGTACTGGTCGGGGATGGTGGACGACGGGCAGCGGAACATCTTGAACTTCATCTCGCACAGGCCGATGTTGCGGACGCTGGCGTTCGCGCTGGTGACGTCGCCGGTGACCCCCGGCAGCGGGGCCGCCCACTGGTCGTTGGCGACGCCGTCCTCGCGGAAGGTGAGACCTTTGAACGCGCTGTCCTGCTCCAGGTACGGCAGGAGGAAGGCCGACCACCCGCTGCCCACGTTGAACTCGGCCCCGAGCGGCCAGCCCTCGTTGGCGTCGTGGAAGCTGTGGCAGGCGATGCCCTGCTGCTTCAGGTTGTTGCTACAGCTCATGCGGGCGGCGGCCTCGCGGACCTTCTGCACGGCCGGCAGGAGGAGACCAATCAGGATGGCGATGATGGCGATGACGACCAACAGCTCGATCAGGGTGAACGCCGAACGGGTGGGACGCATGACAAACTCCGGTGCGGGGGCGGGATGAAAAGAACGACGCGCGGGTCGCCGGGGGGGTCACTTCCCGGTGATCTGGAAGTCGTGGCTCGTGGTGCCGGAGGTCATGGTGAACCGCTCGGGCGTGCTGCCGATCGACTTGTACTGCTGCGGCAGGCGGTCGGTCACCCCGCCCTCCACCTCGCTCGGCTTGGCGGTCGGCGGCACCTCTTTCCCCTTCTTGTCTTTCCACGCCACGAACGTCACCTTGTACGTGCCGGGCGGAAGCCCCTTCTCGCCGGACATGAGCAGGGCGACCTCGCACTCCCCGCTCGCGTCCGTGTTGCCGAACCCGATCCGCTTGGGGTCGGGCGTTTCCACGTCCGGCACGAACCGCACCGCACAGTTGTCCACCGGCTTGCCGTCGTGCGTCACCTTCACCTTGACCGGCGCGACCGAGGGCTTGCACCCGGCGGCCAGCAGCGCGGCCACACCGAACGCGGTCGTGTACAAGGTCGTCCGGGGGGCCATCGCGCGCTCTCGTGGTGTGTGGCTCGATTTGTATCACACGGCCGCGGGCGAATGGGGTCGGTGTGATGAACGTGAGGTGAAGGTTGGAAGTGCGACGACGTGCAGGACAGCGAGCGAGTGGTGTCGCAGTGGTGCGCCGGCCGCTTTGATGTGAGCCGTTACCAGCCGCGGAGCGGCGACGGCCGGTAGCCAGGGGTGAAGTCAGCGAGCGGAGCGAGCGACGCAACCCCTGGAAGACTGGCCCAGAATGGCACCCGCCCCGGAGGGGCGGCGGATGTGGCGTCCGGCGCCCCACCCGGGGGGGGTGTGGGGGGGCGGGCGTGTTTTTTTGGCCCCGTCCCCCGCCGGGGGCGGGGCCCGGGCGGGTGGCCGGGTTTCACGCCCCGGGGGGTCGCCCCCCACGCAACCCCTGGAAGACTGGCCCAGAATGGCACCCGCCCCGGAGGGGCGGCGGATGTGGCGTCCGCCGCCCCTCCGGGGCGGGTTGACTTGGTGGCTGGATGCCAGGGGTTTCACCCCTGGCTACCGGCCGTCGCCGCTCCGCGGTTGGGATCGGCTTACCAGCTCAAGCTGGCCGACTTCAGCGTGCCCGTCACGCCGCTCACCACGTCGAACACCTCCAGCGTCCACGTGCCTTTCGCCTTCAGCCCGCTGAACACGGCACAACTGAACGTCGTGCCGTTCAACTTCGCGCCGGCGGCGCGGTTGAGCAACACCACCCGCCGGCCGTCCGGGGCGGTCAGCCGCAGTTGCAGGTCGCTCGTGCGGGTGTGGCTCAGGTCCACGGTCAGCTTCACCGTGCCCACCGCTTTCGTGTCGGTCACGTTGAACGTCACCCGCGTGGTGCGGAAGTCGGCAACAGCGGTGCCGGTGGCCAGCACGCCGGCCACGCTCTTCTCGGCCACGGGGGCGGGCGGTGAGGCCGGCGGCGGGGGCACGGGGGCGGGCGGCGACACCGGCGGCGGGGGGACAGTCGGCGGCGACACGGCCGGCGCGTCGAGCAGCTTTGCCAAATCCAGTTCCCCGCCGGTGCTCACCTTCCCGCTCAGGGCGGATTGCACTTCCACCGACGCCCGCAGCTTCGCCAGCACCTGCCGGTACGTCCACGTCGGGTTCTTGTCCCACAGCACGGCCAGCGCCCCGCTCACGAACGGCGCGGCCATGCTGGTGCCGCTCTTGGCGGTGGTGCCGCCGCCCTTCGCCGTGCTCACGATGTTGTCGCCCGGTGCGGCCACCGCCACCGTCGCCGTGCCGTAGTTCGACCAGCCGGCCAGCCCGGTCTTCGTGGTGGCGGCCACGGACACGGTGTTGTCGAGGGTGCGGGCGTAGCTGGCCGGGTACTGCGGGGCGGTATCGTTGTTCTTGCCGTCGTTGCCGGCCGACGTGACGACGATCACGCCGGCGGTGCGGGCGCGGGCAATCGCCGCGTCGAGTTCCGCGTCCGCCCCGGTGCCGCCCCAGCTACAGTTGATGACCTTCGCCCCGTTCCGCACGGCGTAATCGATCGCCTTCGCCCCGCCGAGGGTGCTGCCGTTGCCCGCCGCGTCGAACATCTTCAGCGACATGATGCGGGTCTTCCACGCCACCCCGCTGCCGCCGACGCCGTTGTTGCCCGCTGCCCCGATGATGCCGGCCACGTGCGTGCCGTGCCCGCGCTCGTCGCTCGGGTCGGCGTCGTTGCCCGCGAAGTCCCACCCGTGTACGTCGTCCACGTACCCGTTGCCGTCGTCGTCGCGGCCGTTGCCGGCCACCTCGCCGGGGTTCCGCCACAGGTTCGCCTTCAGGTCCGGGTGCGTCAGGTCCACGCCGGTATCGACGACGGCCACGATAGTCTGCCCGGTGCCGCTGGCGGCGTTCCACCCCTGCGGGGCGTTGATGGCGGCGAGGCCCCACTGCGACCCAACAGACGGGTCGGAGGCGACCGCCTGCGGGGCGACGAGCAGCGCGGGCGTGTCGCGCTCCTCCAACCGCTCGACGAACAGAGTGCGCGATTTCAACGGGGGTGCGGATTGCGGTGCCATGTGCGACCCTGACGCTTGTGCGGGTTGAGCAGAAGAGTCTGCCCGAACGGGCGGCGAAAGGGTAGAGCAACCGCGATCCGGCGACGGGTGGGGGCGATAAGAGAGGGAAGATGGGACGTGACGAAAGTGCCGAGTTTAACAGATGTGCGGGTTAATCTGCTTGGTAGGGCGGGTCGAGCGGCGAGACGAGAGAGCGATGCGTGGGTCGGGAAGTGGAACACCACCAACCGCCGCGGGGGCCCCCCCGGGCAAAAACCCCGGGGGGGGGGGGGCAAAAGGATTGGGCAGATGCCGGCGTGTCCCCCCAGCCAAAATGAGAAACC
>JANNVG010000474.1:0-2050 GCA_031414395.1 Fimbriiglobus sp. | reverse complement strand
ATCTGAACCTGACCGACGGCACGCAACTGGGCAAGGTGCCACTCCATCAGGCCATCGGCGGGGGCATCACCGGCCTGCGGGGGGCCAACTACGGCCACGGGTTCGTCGTCGTGCCGGCCGACGCTCGCCGGGTGTTCGTGTTCGAGGTGGGCAAGCAGGGCGACGACGGCAAGCGTCAACCGCCGCAGGTGGTCCGCGTGTTCGCCACCAACCACCCGCGAGACTCCCTCCGCGGCGCGCCGCTGGTGCTCGACCCGGACGACGCCACACAACCCCGCCGCGTGATCCTGGCGCAGTCCGACGGCCCGGCCGAGATGAAGCTGCGGTCGTTCCCCATTCCGCCGCCGGCCGAACTCGCCAACGCCTCCGCCGACGGCGACAGCAGCCCCGGCCGGATCGACGAGGCGTCCGTCGTCGGGTGGTCGTCGTTCCCACTCGTGTCGGACGGCGAGCGGATCGCCGTGTGTACTGACAAGGGCGTGTTCGCCGCCTTCGGGTTGAACCTGCCCGGTCAGGCCGACAAGCCGATCTACGCGCTGCCCGGTCAACTGGCCGACCCCGACCCCGCCGCCGTCAGCCGCTGCCAGGTGGTGATGATGGACGAAGACTCCTTCTGGGTGATTCTGAACGGCAAGCTGAACCGCCTGCGGGTGGCGTCCGACCCCCGCGGCGGTCAGAAAATCCTGCCTTCGCAAGAGAGCCGGCTCATCGGCGAACCCGTCGCCGCCCCGCAAGTGCGGCCGACCGACACCCTCGCCGTCGTCACCACCAAAGCCACCGACACCGGCACCGTTCACCTGCAAGCGTTCGACACGAACACCGGCGAAGAGCGGTGGCGGCGGCAACTCGGCGCGGTCGCGGTCTGTCCGCCGATTGCACTCGCCGACGGCAGCCGACTGGTGATCGACGAGTGCGGCGGCATCTCCCGTGCGACCACCGACGGCATCGACCTGACCCCGCTGGACAAGTGCGAGCCGAAGCCGGGGTGCGTGTCGCGGGCGGTCACGGCCGTGTCAGCGGACGGCTCCCGCGTGTGGGTCGCCGTTCACATCCCGACACCGGAAGGCGTGAAGCTGAGCGTGCGCGTGATCCGCGACGGCAAGCTGGACGGCGACGAACGGACGATGAGCATCCCCGCGGGACTGGCCGGCAACGCCGTCGTCGTCGGCGAACACCTGCTCTTCCCGCTCGCCAACAAGTTCCTCTACCGACTCGGGCTGAAAGACAGCGAACCGACCCAGGGGCCGGCGTGGGCCGGGCCGAACGCCAAGCGCGACGCCGTGTGCCACCTGACCGCCACCGCCGACGGGCAACTGCTGTTCGGCGACGGGAACACGCAGGTGTTCCGCCGCAAGTGGGCGGCGGACAAAGCCGACGCGGACAAGACCGGCGGGCCGTGGGAACTCGCCAGCCCGATGACCGCACCGTCGATCACGCTCACCACCGACGGCAAGGAGTGGGTACTCGCCGCCGACGGCGGTGGGGTGGCGGTGTTCGACCCGAGCAAGCCGACGGCCGACCCGGTGCGGCGGTGGCACGGGGCCGCGCAAGGCGAACTGCCGCCGGGCCGCGCGTCGTCGCTGGTCGTTGTGAACGGCAAGGCGTGTTGGTCGGCCGGGGGTGCATCAGTGGCGATGGCCGCGCCGGGCGATGACAAACCGAGTTGGGTGTTCCCACTGCCGGCGGATGCGGGCGAAGTGGTCGGTATCGTGTCGCTGCCGGGCGGTGTACTCGTCACGGGGTCATCGGGGGTCATGTTCGAGTTGAACGAAGCGGGTGAAGTGAAGTCGCAGGCGAGTCTGCCGTCGGGCGGCCCGCGGGCGGTGACGGCCGGCGTGCGATTCGGCGACCGCGAGGTGCTGCTGCCGCTGAGCGACGGCACCGTCAGCCGGTTGGTGTCGCAGAAGCGGTGATCTCGTAGGGCGGGGGGGTCGCGGGCCGCGAGTGCAGCGGGGGAAGACCCAACAACCAATCGCCAGGGCAATGCGGTCTGGGCCAGGACAGTGGGGGGGGTGGGGGGGGGGGGGGGGGGGGGGGGGGGGGGGGGGGG
>JANNVG010000473.1:0-2650 GCA_031414395.1 Fimbriiglobus sp. | reverse complement strand
GGGTGTGCGGCCCGCGTTTTCCCCCGTCTGGGCTTTGTTTCTCTTTGTTGTGTTTCTCTTTCCGCTGGGGTTGTGCGCGCCCGCCTCGGACGCGCTGCCCCCCCCACCGCCCTCCGGACCACCTATGTTCGCCGCCCTCATCCTCGACCGCGACCCGTACCTGTTCGCCGACTTCCCCGGCCTGTTCCAGGCGTGGTTCCAGGACGCCGGCGGGTTCCTGTACGTCGGCCTGTTCTTCTACCTGCTGGTGTCCATCACCCGCCCGCAGGCGGTGCCGCGAGACGGCGGCAAGAAGGGCATCTCCCCCCTCCCGCTCCTCTGCTGGGTGGTCGCCACCCTGTTGTACACGGCGTACATCCTGATGGTGCTCAGCGGCACCGGCCCGAACAAGAACCCCATGCAGGGGTTCGGCCTCGACCTGCTGAACGTCAAGCCGATGCCCGACCCGAACGGGTACGTGAAGGTGGTGACGCCCAAGTTCTCGCTCCTCGGGTACACGTACAGCGAGGTGCCCAGGTACGTCCAGCCGTTCTTGCCGCTGCCCGCGAACACCGCCCCGAAGGACGCGGCGCCGTACCCGTGGCAGGCGTTCCTGCTGTCGGTCGGCGGGCTGGCGTCGTTCGTCGGGGCGACCGCGCCGATGGTCGGCAACCTGGCCAAGCTGCGGGGCGGGCGCATCTGGGCGATGGCCGTGCTGTGCATGAAGGAGGGGTTGCGGAACCGCCTGTTCCTCGCCTGCCTGATCGTCCTCGTCCCGCTCATGTTCCCGGTCAACTGGTTCTTCCCGCCCAAGCCGGAAGACGAACTGCGGCTGGCCATCAACTGGGTGGCCCCGATCACCGCCTACCCGCTCGCCTTCCTGACCATCCTGATCGGCTCCTACGCCCTGCCGAACGACGTGAAGAACCAGAACATCTACACCATCGTCACCAAGCCGGTGCAGCGGTTCGAGATCGTCCTCGGGCGGTTCGCCGGGTACGGGCTGCTGCTCACCGCGGTGGTGCTGGTGGTCGGCCTGTTCACCCTGCTCACCGTCGGCACGTCGAACCCGTCCGAGGCGTCGAAGCGGGAGACCGGGGTGGCCCGCGTGCCGGTGCGAGGCGGCCTGACGTTCCAGTCGCGGAAGGCCGATTTCGTCGGCACCGACGTGGGCCGCGAGTTCAACTACCGCAAGCACATCGGCGGCGCGCCGAACAGCCCGCAGCGGGCCGTGTACGCGTTCGACCGAATCGGCTCGGGGCTGTCCGCCCGCACCACCCCGGTGCCCGTCGAGTTCAGTTTCGACATCTACCGCCTGACCAAAGGGGAGGAGAACAAGGGGGTCAACGTCAACGTGCGGGTGGTCAGTTGGCAGCGGGATCAGGCGCCGCCGCCCGAGGGGGACCAGCGCGGCGACTGGCGGTGGGGGGCGATCAAGACCGAGAACAAGGTGCCCGAGTTCGTCGAGGATCAAGCCTACCTTCAGTACAGGAGGGATGCCGTCAAAGAGTTGAAGCGGGCGGGCATCGACCTCAAGAAGCCGGACGTGTCGGACAACCAGGCGGAGGACGTGGCCGTCAACATGCTCGCCGGGGCCAAGCCGGGGTCGCCCCAGTGGGACGCGGCGAACGTGCTGGCCGAGAGGTACGGCTTCTTCGAGTACCGGGCGAAAGAGGTGTTCGACTTCCACCCGGAGCGGATCGACCTGCCGCCGGGGCTGTTCAAGAACGCCGCCGCGAACGACGCCCCGCCAATCCAGGACGAGTCGACCGGGGGAGTCCTGGCCGGCGGCAAGAAGCTGGAGGCCGGGCAGCCGCGGGTGCGGGTGTACGTCCACTGCACGTCGGCGTCTCAGATGCTGGGCATGGCCGAGGGCGACCTGTACCTGCTGGAGAGCGTGGAGCCGTACCAGTGGAACTACCTGAAGTCGATGGTCGGCCTGTGGTGCTGGCTGCTGCTGGTGGTCGGGCTGGCCATCACCCTCAGCACGTACCTGGACTTCATCGTCACCCTGCTGGTGGTCGGCTTCCTGTTCGTGGTCGGCCTGTTCGCCCCGTACATCAACGAACTGGGCCAGACGGTCGGCGTGCCCGGCGGGCAGGGGGGGCCGCTCAAGTCGCTCAACCAGCTGATGCAGGCCAAGTCGATGACCGCCCTGCCCGAGGAGACGACCATCGAGCAGACGGCCGAGCGGGGCGACGTGGTGTTCGCGTGGTCCCTCCGCCGCCTGCTGAACGTGCTGCCAGACCTGGAGTCGTTCGTCTGGACCAAGTACGTGGCCGAGGGGTTCAGCGTGCCCGGCGAGGCGCTGGTGATGAACGTGGTGGTGCTCCTCGCCTACCTGTTCCCGTGGTTCCTGATGGCGTACTACCTGATCCGCGGCCGCGAAGTGGCCGCGTGAGTCGTGTCATCGTAGTAGGGCGGGCGAGCCGACGCTTCGTCGGCGACCCCGCCGTCGGTCCACTGCGGCGGGGGTCGCCGGCTGACGCCGGCTCGCCCGCCCTACCTCCCGCGGCCACCACCCCGAAGGGTGCGACATGAACGACCTGTTGCGGAAGAAAGCGGTCATCCGGAAGGTGAGTTACTTCGGGGTCATCCTGGGGCTGTTCGTCGTCAGCATGTTCTGGCGGGGGACGTTCCCGTTGCCCGTCGGCAACGCGAACAGCGTCAC
>JANNVG010000472.1:0-1684 GCA_031414395.1 Fimbriiglobus sp. | reverse complement strand
GGCGACCCGTCGCGGCGGACCGAGGTGATGGCGCGGCTGGCGGGCGATTTCGCCGCCCTGACCGGCAAGGCGTGGGGCGAGCGGGACGAGTAGTGGTCTGTCAGATAGCGGCGGGTTTACCCGCCGTGCTTGGAAACGTCGAACCCGGCGGGCAAGCCCGCCGCTATATGGCAACCGAACACTAACGCGTGCCCATGACGGTGTTGAACGCCTGGCGGAGTTCTTCGTAGGTCTGCGGGCGGTCGTCGGGGTTCTTCGCCAGCATCCACAGGCACAAGTCGGACGCCAGCGGCGGGATGCCGGGGTTCTTCTGGATCGGCGGCACCGGCGGCGTGCTCAGGTGCTGGAAGATCACCTGCACGCGGTTCTTCGCCTCGAACGGCAGCCGCCCCGTCAGCGCCTCGTACAGCGTCACGCCCAGCGAATAGATGTCCGCGCGGTGATCGACCACACTCGCGTCCTTCGCCTGCTCCGGGGCCAGGTACGCCGCCGTGCCCGCCAGTTCCGGCCCCGTCTTCTCCTGGTTCGCCTGCAGCACGTCCGCCTTCGCCAGCCCGAAGTCGATCAGCTTGCCGACGCCGTTCGGCCCGACCATGATGTTGTCGGGCTTGATGTCGCGGTGGACGAGGCCCGCCTTCCACACCGCCCCGAGCGCGTCCACCATCTGCGAGACGAGGTACAGCGCCCACGCCGGCGGCAGCGCCCCGCCGCCGCGCAGCAGTTCGCCGAGCGTCCGGCCTTCAAAGAATTCGGTGACGAGGTACGGCCAGCGCGGGTCGAACCCGAAGTCGATGAACCGGACGACTTGCGGGTGCTTGACGCGGGACAGCCCGGCGGCCTCCATCCGCAGTTGCTTCATCGCCGCGCCGCGGTCGTACACGTTCGCCCAGTTCAGGATCTTCAGCGCGACGGGGCAGGACCGCGACCCGTCCCAGCCGCGAAAGACGTGGCACGACACGCCCTCGCCCAGTTTCTCCTGGAGGACGTACGACCCGACCTGGTCGCCGACCTCCGGCGGGCCGGGCGGGGCCTCCATCGACTCGGTGAGCTGTTCGCGCTGCGAGTACCCCATCGTGCGGGTGTCGCCGGACTTCATGGACACGGTCGCGCCCGCCTCGGGGGTGGCGTCGGTGGCCTGATCGGTTCGGTCGCGGTCGGGCGTCATGGGGCGGCTCGTTCCGTCTCGAGCGACAGTCGCGGTGGGGCATCACCCGGCGAACCGTGGAAAACTTCACGGGTCGCGCGAATCGTGCCGGGCGCGCAGGACCGGCAGGCTACGGGAACTCTAGCACACGCCGTACAGCGGGGCGTACTTTTCGTTCAGGTGGGCGACGAAGGGCCGGGCGCTCAGCGCCTCGCCGGTCGCGCGGCGGCACAGTTCGCCGGCCCGGAACCGCTGCCCGTGGCGGTGGATGTTCTGATTCAGCCAGGCTTTAAGGCGGCCAAACTCGCCGCGGCGGAAGTCGGCGGCCACGCTTTCCGGCCCGCCCAAATCGCGGCGGATGGCGTCCATAAATTGCGCCGCGTACAGGTTCCCGAGGGTGTACGTCGGGAAGTACCCGAGGCCGCCGAAGCTCCAGTGGATGTCTTGCAGGCAGCCGCGTGCGTCGTCCGGAACGTCGAGACCCAACAGCGACTTGGTCCGCTCGTTCCACGCCCCCGGCAGGTCGGCGACGGCCAGGTC
>JANNVG010000471.1:0-2786 GCA_031414395.1 Fimbriiglobus sp. | reverse complement strand
CGCCTTTTTGTGCCCCTTCTCCTATGTGGGGGGGCGCCGTAACAGCCGGGCTCTTTGTCCCGCCCCCCCCCCCCGCGGCCGGGGTTTTAAAACCCCCCCCCCGGGGGGGCCGCGGCTCGTTCGCCGGTCAGTCGTCGTCCTTCTCGGGCGGCACGGGCGGGCCGGCCCAGATGCCGCGGACGGTCCGGCGGTCGGCGGCGAACTGGCACCGCACCGGCATGTCGGCCTTCAGGTCGTCCAGCTTCACGTCCTTGCCGCTCAGCCGGAACGTGCAGTCGGCGGTGACGGCGAAGCTCAGTTCCACCTTCCACTCCTCCCGGTGCCCCGCCACCAGCACGGTCAGCGTGACCGACTTGTTCGCCGGGTCGGTCGCCTTCACCGTCGCGCTCAGTTCGCCCTTCTCGCCTTTCCCCTCGATCCGCACGACCGTCTTCTTGTCGGCCGCGAACTCCAGGTCCACCTTGCTCCCGCCCTTGATGTCGGCCAGCCCCGCCGGGATGCCGTCGATCTCCACTTCCACGTCCGCGGCGACGGCGAAGTTGACATCGAACTCGAACCCCTTGTTGCCCTCCTGCTTGATGGTCAACTGCTTGCCGGCCGGGTCCACCGCCTTCACGTCCGCTTCGAGCGTCGGCCAGCCGGCCTCCACGCTCACGGCTTCCTTCTCCGTCCCGCGGAAAGTCACGGTCGCGTCCATCCCCTCTTTCAGGTCGGCCAACTTGACCGCCCGGCGGGCGAAGGTGACGGCCGTCTTCACCCCCACGTCCACCGGCAGGTTGAACTTGTCTTCCTCGGTGAGCAGCACCAGCTTGTTGCCGGTCGCGTCGATGCTCTTCAGCTTGCCCTCGCGGCGGTCGAGCTTCTCCTCCGGCTTCTTCTCGTCGTCGTCCTTCGGGGCCGGCGTGTTCTGCAACTCGGGCAGCGGACTGGGGGCCGGCGTGTTCGCGGACTTCTCCGGCTGGTCGGCGGCGGCGGTCTTCACCACGCCCCCCGTGACGAACAGCCCGGCGACCAGCGCGACCGACGCGACCAGCAGGTGGAACTTCGTGCGAGACATGGCGGACAGTACCTCGTGAGTGAGCGACAGAACGGAAGTGGACACCGGGCCGGTGGTGGCGGAGGCGACGGCGGCGGTCCGCAGGGCGGTCGGCACGGCGCGGGCGGTGCCGGCGGTGAGCGACACCACCAGCGCCGACACGCTGAGCGCGACGCCCCGCTTGGTCAGCCGCTCGCGGAGCTTCTCACGCCCGCGGAACAGCCGCCCGCGGAGTTGTCCCTCGCTGACCGCGAGCGCCTGCGCGGCTTCCTCGACCGTCATCCCTTGCAGGTGGCAGAGGATGATCGGGTCGCGGTAGCTTTGCGGCAGGCCGCGCAACTCCTCGTCGAGTACCCCCGACAGCTCCGACGGCGACGGGCTGGGTGCGGCCGGTTCCATCCCGGCGGCGAGCGGGACCGACTCCCGCCGACTGAGCCGGGCGACGGCCTTGCGGCACACGTGAACCGCCACCTGATACAGCCACCCGCCGAGCGACTCCTGCCACGTCACCTGCCCGGCTTTTTTGGCCAGGATGAGGAACGTGGCCTGAAACGCATCGTCGGCGGCGTGCGAATCCTTCAGCTTGCGGCGGCACACGCCGAGCACCATCGGCCCGTGCTTGTCCACGAGCGCGGCGAAGGCACTCTCGTCCCGCTGCTGGTGGAAGCGGGCGATCAGTTCGCGGTCGGTGGCCGGGTCGTACGGCCGGCCGGCCAGCTTGGCGAACGTCTGTTGCAAGGCGGTCGGCGGCATCCGCGACCCTCGGCCGGTGTCCGCAGGGGTATCCCCCGGCGGCGGGTGCGGCGCACGCGAATCGGGCGGAATTGCCATGACACGGGCCGGGGGTGGTGGGAGCGGGTGAGAGGATGATAGACTAGCCTGGGTTTGTGGAGGGAATCGTCATGCCAGTTCACAACTGGTCACGCATCCGTGCCGGCACGTTCCACTACTTCCACCAGCGGTGGATTCAGTCCATCGGCGACGCGCTGAACAACGGCGGGCTGCCGCCCGGCTACTTCGCCATGAGCGAACAGCGCGCCGACGGCCCGGAGCCGGACGTGCTCACACTGAAGGGAGACACCCCCGAAACGGAGCCGGGCGGGGTGTCGGTGGCGGACGCGCCGCCGCGGACGCGGGTGATGTCGGTGGCCACCGACGCCGCGGTCTACGCCCGCCGCGCCGACCGAATTACGGTGAACCTGAACGACGGCGAAGTGGTCGCGGTGATCGAGATCGTGTCGGGCGGGAACAAGGAGAGTGCGAACGCCCTCCGCCAGTTCACCCGCAAGGCGGTGCGGCTCCTCCGCAGCGGCATTCACCTGCTGGTGATCGACCTGCACCCGCCGTCTCGCCGCGACCCGCGGGGCATTCACCCGGTCATCTGGGAGCGGTTCAACGGCGAGCCGTACTCCCTCCCGCCGGACCAGCCGTTCACCCTGGCGAGCTACTGCGCCGGGTCCGCCCCCGCCGCGTATGTGGAGAACGTGGGGGTCGGCGGGGTGCTGCCCGACATGCCGCTGTTCCTGACCGAAGACCGGTATGTGCCGTGCCCGCTGGAACGCACCTACCTGGAGACGTGGAACGTCTTCCCCCAACACCTGCGGACCCGCATCGAGAACCCGCCGGCCGGATAAACTGTTCCGCATGAAACACGTCATCGTCATCCCCGATGGGTGTGCGGACGAGCCACAAGAGTCGCTCGGCAACCGCACCCCGCTGCAAGCCGCCCGCCTGCCGAACATGGACCGCG
>JANNVG010000470.1:0-4280 GCA_031414395.1 Fimbriiglobus sp. | reverse complement strand
GACCTCCCGTAGGTCGGTCGTGCGGGGCCGCCCGCCGGGGTACACCGGGATGTGCGGCTGGATCAACACCCACTGCTCGTCGGTCACATCACTCGGGTAGGATTGAGTTCTCATGGGCTATTTTACGCCCCCGACCACCCTTTGTGGGACAGTCACTAACCCGAACGCATTGACTGTCGGCCCACAACTGAACCAACCCGTCACCCAGTCGCTTACCCAATCGTCCATCGCGAACGGGGCACAGATCTACACCCTTTTCCCGGGGAGCAAACAGTTCGTCAAGGCGATCTTCCAGTCTGAACGACTCCGCACGTCCCCGCGCCCAGTCGTCAACCCGTTGAGCGATCCTGCGCCGCGTGCAAACCAGGACACTCCGATCCCGCAGGACGATACCGAACTGCCGGATAGCCGAGTCGGCAACAAATTGTCCCTCACCTTCGACCCCACCCTTCGTCGCCTGCTCGACCTGCCGGCTAACTGGTAATTCACCGCGTTCGGGGGGTTTGAACGCATGAGGTGAAGCGCCCCTGCGATTCAGACGCTGATTCGCTCCACAATGTTCCGCGTCACCTTTCGCCCCCGCCGGTCATAGAGCCGTGTGGTACGAGGATCGGCGTGACCGACCAGGTACTGCACGTCCTCGAGCGGCACCCCCTGGGTGAGGAGGTCAGTCACCGCGCATACCCGAAAACTGTGCGGCGACAGGCGAGCCGACAAGCCCGCCACCTTCGCCCAACGCTTGACGATCCGGCAGATATCGACCCCGGTCAGCGAGCGGCCGGTGAGCTGCTCGGACCGACCGCGGACCGACTGAAACAGCGGGGCGACACTCCGCCCCGGCTCGAATCCGGCCGCTGAGAGATAGTCGAACAGGTAGCCCTGCAGGTCGTGGCGGACGGGGATTTCCCGCTGCCGTCCGCCCTTTTCGGCAAACCGCAGCACGTATTGACCCGCATCGTGCTGCAAGTCGCGTAACTGCAACCGTGCGACCGCACCGGCTCGGGCCGCGGTGTAGATGAGGCAAGCAATCACCGCGCGGTCGCGAAGCCCGCTCAGCTTGGCCGTGCTTACAGAGGCGAGCAACCGCCTCGCCTCTTCCGGCGTGACCTCCGGTGTGCGCCCCTCGGACACGCTGTACCGCTCCCCCCGGACCGCTGCGGCCGGGTTCAGCACCACGACGTGGCGGGTGACCAGGGTGTCAAAGAACGCCCGAAGAGCAGCCAGCTCCAGCTTCTTGGTCGAGACGGAGTGCGTGAGGCTGTCGAAGTATCCACCGACCATCCCCGGTGTGACCTGTGGGAGCGAACGTCCGGTGGTACCCAGCCAGGCGAGGAACCGGCCGACCGCTCGCCGGTAGGCCGCACGTGTGTGCCGGTTCCGCACTTGCGCAGCGAAAAACTCCTCATAGGCGAATTCCGCCGCCGGCCCCAGCTCGGAGATGGCGTCCGGAACGCTCATCGTTCGGGTTGGGGTCACGGCGATCAACTCGCTCATCGGATGACCTCCACAGCCACGCCGATGTCCAGGCCGGCCCACACCCGGTCGGCGGTGAGTACCGCTCCCCCGCGGACAAGGCCGAGAGCGAGGCACGCCCGGTCAGCCAGTGACAGTCCGAGTGGGCGGCCGGCCGGGACGAGCGAAGCGGCCACGATCGCCTGCTCGGCGTCGAACGGGACGACACTCAGGCGGAGGCGGTCGATCTGACGACGAGCCAACTCGGCTGAGTCGCACCGCCGGGCAGCCCGCGCGAGAACCTCCGAGTGGTTCACAGCCGAGACGCACCCGCCGATCAGGTGTCGGGCGACCACCGCCGCCCCCTCCTCTTCGAACAGCAGCGCAAGCACGGCCGACGCGTCGAGCACCACCCCACTAGCCACGGCGGGTGCGGTCATCCCGCTCATCGGCCGTCTCGCGGGCGGCGTCCGCCCGCCGTTCGGCGATCAGGCCATCTACCTCGCCGCCTGTGGAAGGGAACTGGCGGAAGAACTCCTGGGCTTCGCGGACCACCGCCTCGTAGGGGCGGACAAGCAGGCTCACCCCGTCGCTCTCGATCACCAGGGCGTCGCCCGGCCGCAGGCCGAGTTCGTGGCGGAGAGTGGCAGGCAGGACGATGCGGCCATCGGGGCCGAGTCGGACTTGTTCGGTGTGCATGACAGGTTTTCTCCGTTCGGACGTGGTGGGTGAAGTGACAGCCGGGTGTCAGTCGGCACTATTTGAGCCTGACACAGACTGGGGGAATCTGTCAATCAGTTTTAATCTGGCAGATTCGCCACGGTTGTCATGCCGGGTCGCGGTCACGCTAAACAAAGGATGTTCTTTATCACAAAAGCGAGGCGGGGCCGACGGCCGGGTTAACGGTTCGTTAACGCCGGTTGGGCAAGACCGACGAATAGGTGACGTGATGACTGAAGGGCGGGGGCGAAAGCCTCCGCCCTTCTTCGCTTTTCGCTCCGCTTGTTCTCGGTAATTGAACTGATGGCGGCACGCACCTCAGCCACCATTTTTTCCGTCCTTCGGTTCTTCCTTCGGCTTCTTCAGTTCCGGGTAAGTGATGAACACCTCGTGGGTGTAGTGGCGGTAGAACTTGAGGTAGCGGTATAGCATCCCAACCGCTCCCACCACGCACAACGCGGCGATTCCCACCTTCCTCCAGTCCACCGTGTACACGCCCAACCCGAACACGTACCAGGGGACGCTCGCAGCCATGACGATCAACGCCAGCAGCAGGGCGAATGAAATGTTCCGACAGAAGCCGTACAGGTTCAGAAAGGTGTTCAGCCGGTCAAGGGTCCCCTTGTCCTGTTTCACCACTGCGAACGCGTGCAGGTACATCGCCCGACCGGGCGTGTCCATGCCCTCCAGCTTGGCCGCGTCCAGCACCCGCTGCTGAGTCTTCTGCGGCAGCGGCTTGAAGAACCCAGGGAACACTCTCGCCCAGAACCTGCTGCCGGCGTCATCCTTGAACAGCAGCTCCTCTGACGCCCCGAGCAAGCCCCGCCCGAACTTCTGCTCGATCAGCCAGGCAGACAGATTGGCTGAGATGTGGCCGATGATGTACGCCATCGTCACGTACAGCGCGATGCTTCCGGGCTTCCAGTCCCGCTCGACGAGCCAGTTCCCCTCAAACGCGAATTCGCCGGTGGCCAGGATGAGCAGCCCCGAGACGAGGTAGCCGAGGATGTCGTAGACCGAAAGCGGCAGGTTCACGCGGCCTCCCTGTTGTCGTCCTGTTTGTGTTTCGGAGGCTAGTCGCCCGTCGCGACCGGCTGCTCCTCCCCGACCGTCCAGGCAGAGCCGGGCGCAATCTGGCCGAGGTACCAGCTCGACGAACCACCCTGCCCGGCAATCGCCATGAGGGCGGGAAGTCCGCCGTGATCCATGCGCTCCGTCAGCCAGGTAAAGACTGTCACGTCGTCCGCGCTGGGCGAAGTGTCACACCCGTCCGGGTGGCTGTGCCACTCCCCGACGTACTCCAACTGCCCGCCGCTGGCGGCGGTCAACTCGTTCACCCGTTCAAGTAGGCCCTCGCAGCCGCGGATGTAGAGCGTCGGCCACTCCTTGCTGTCCGGCGGCGAGGGGATGGTGTCCACCACGTAGACCGTCCGGCGGACCAGGTCGTAGACGCCGATGAGCACACCGCCGGTCTCACTCGGAAGCTTCGCTGCCCTCAGCTCGGCCAGCCGGCGGAGCAGCCCGCGGTCGATCACCAGGCTCCAGTCCCAGATGTGGCGACGGACGACTGTATTCGGCTCAACCGTGACCGGCGTGACCGCCATCGTGTCCCGGTCGCACCGCCACACACGGATCGACGGCCCGTCCTGTGCTAGCGCCCTCCGCACCCCCTCGACCGCGACGGCGGCGAGCATGGTGACCAGGTGAGTCGGCATTTCGGTGGTGACGTCGCGGCAGGAGCGCCCGTATCGAAGCCGACCGGCGTTCTCCCAGAGGTGCCCCGTCAATTTGCTGTCGGTGGACACCGCCCGGTAGTATTGCGCCTCCAGCGCGTCCAACGGCACCTGGCGATCAGCCCCCTCAGCGATGACGGTCACATCAGTGCCCTGCGGGTTCAGGAACACAGACACCCGGCGGGCGGGTGAGTCAACTCCGGAGAGGTGCCGGGCGACCGGCACCGAGGCGGCCACGTCGAGGATGACATCGGCTTCCTTCAAGGCCGCCGCCAGCCTCTCGCCCTCCGCGCCCGGCCACCAGGTACGCCAACGCAAGGTCAGCAACGAGGCGACAACCGCGATGGACAGGAGCACGACAAAGCTCACCACGAA
>JANNVG010000469.1:0-4083 GCA_031414395.1 Fimbriiglobus sp. | reverse complement strand
GGCGTGTGCGACCCCGGCTCGCCGCGTTCCTCACCGCGACTTGCTATACCCGTCGATCACCAGGCTCACGCCGAGCGTCGTCTTCTTGTCGCCGTTCGCCACCGCCCGCCGCAGCCGCACGCCCCGCGGCCCGTCCTTCTGTGTCACCACCTCCGCCTTCTCCTCTTTGCCGTGGTGCGGGTAGAGCAGCATCACGCCGGGGTGATCCCCGCCGGTCGCCTTCAGGCTCAGCTTCACCACGTTTTTCACCTCCAGTGACTCCGCCGTGTCGTCCGCCTTCGCCGGCACCAGCAGGGCGAAGTCCTGGTGCGGGGCGGTGTCGGTGTGGTCGCCGGTGTCGGGCTGCACGGCCAGCCGCAGGGTGTACACGCCGGCGGCGATCTCCTGCTTGCGGAAGTCGGTGAACGCCTTGTCGAACTGCACCACGCCCAGCAGCGTGCCCTCCGGAATCTCGCGGTACGTCAGCCCGTTCTTGATCTGGTCGGCGGTCGCCACGGTGGGTAACTCGGCGCGAAACCAGAGCGTGAGTGACAGTGCGTTGTCATCGCCCGCCACGCTCACCGCCTCTTTGTCGAGCAGCTTGGCCACCGCCTCGGCGACCTCCTTCGGCGGGTCGCTCTTGGCGGTGGTGAGCGTCAGCTTGGGCGGCGCGGCCAGGGCAACGGTGGCGACGGCGAAGGACACGAACAACGAACGCATGGCGACACTCCATGTGATGGGTGATTCAAGACCTCACCCCCCGGCCCCCTCTCCCAGGGGAGAGGGGGTGTTCAACTTGTGTAGCGGAGTGGCGCTCCGCGAAAGTCTCGAGAGGGCATCCCCTTGAACACCCCCTCTCCGCTCGGAGAGGGGGCCGGGGGGTGAGGTCTCGGAACTGACACCCCCTCTCCCGTGGGAGAGGGGGCCGGGGGGTGAGGTCTTGAAGCTGTCCACACTCGCTCCCGTCCCTCGCTCGCGCGTCGGGCGAACAAGCCGGAGAGGGGGCCGGGGGTGAGGTCTCTTCCCTCACTCGCCCTCGAACCGCCTCACGGCCAGCCGCCACGCCATCACCCCCGCCACGGCGTACCCCAGCCCGACCGGGAACGACATGCAGAGGGCACATCCCTCGATGGTTGACACCCCGCCGGATTCGGACGGGGCCGCCAGCAGGAACGGCCCGGCGACGGTGACGAGTGTGACGGTCAGGTGAGCCAGCACCGCCCGCACGCCCGTCTTGCACCACACGCCCAGCAAGGTGCCCACGCCCAGGGTGAAGACGGCGTACCCGGCGTATACGGCCACGAGGCTTGGGACGCACCACACGTTCACCCCGCCGGTGAACACCGCCAGCAGCACGGCCACCGCCGCCCCCGCCGCCCACCACTTCGCCGGGCCGACCGCCGCCCGCACCTTCGCCATCAAGATGTCGATGCGGTCGAGGGGCAGCGCGAAGAGCGAGTCGAGCGTCTTCTTCGCCCGCTCCTCGGCCACGCTCACCGCCGCCCGCAGGCCGGCGAACGGCAGCACCAGTGTGGCCACCACCAGCACCACGCGGGCCGCCCCGTTCGTCACGAAGTGCAGGTCGCGTCCACGCTGCAGCGTGGTCACAAGTCCGACGAACACGCCGATGCCCAGCGCGATCACGAACGCGAACACCAGACACCCGCGGAGGACGGCGAACCACCGCCCTTCGAGCAGCGGCAGGCGGGCGCCGAAGTGCCGCTCCTTCCACGCCAGCGGGTCTTCGTCGTCACCCAGCGTGGGCACCAGGAAGTCGCGGCCGTCGGCGGCGGACTCGATTTCGTGCGGGGCAAACACCGTCCGCTCGGGCACGGCGTACCACGACGGGGACGGCGGGTCGTCCACGGTTGGGGCGGACGGGGGTGACTCTGGTTCGACCGGCGGGGGCACTGACACCGGGCTGTCAGTGGATCGCCGCACGGTCGGCCGCACGTTCGCCACCGCGACCCACACGCACACCAGCCCGGTGCACAGGTGAATGGCTGAATACCCCCCCACCAGCCCCCAGGTCGGGTCGGTGCCCGGCGGGTGGGTCTCAGCCCACACGCGGAACAGCGTCACCAGCACGGTCGCCGGCGACACCACCCCACCCACACCGTTCGACGTGATGCCCCCGTAGATCAGCCCGCCCACGGCCGACCCCGCCAGCCCGAAGAACGCCCAGACGAGCACGTCCCGCAGGGTCGGCCGCAGGACGCTCAGCATGACGGCGAACGCGCCGACCGACACGGCCGACACCACCGCCACCACGAACCCGGCCAGCACGCGGCCGGGGTCCACGCCGCCGAACAGCAGGGTGAACGACAGCACCGGCAGGCCGACGGCCACCACCCCCAGCACGAACACCAGGCGGGCGGCCAGCTTGCCCGCCACCAGTTCCCAGCGGCCGAGCGGGGCGGTGAGGAGGAAGTCGAGTCGGCCCTTCTCCTTCTCTTCGGCGATGGCCCCGCCGGCGTACACCGGGGTGAGCAGCAGCACGGCCACCTGTTGAATGCCCAGGAAGGCGAGCAGGAAGGTCTCGCCGAACTTTTCCAACTGGGATGGGGCGGCGGCGGCGCCGAACACCAGGGCGAACACGTCCGCCCGCGGGAACAGTTGCAGGTAGGAGGCGAGCAGGCCGACGAACAGCAGCACGCAGAGAACCACCCGCAGGGGCAGGTGGGTGCCGCGGCGGGCCAGCCGCGTCAGCTCGAAGCGGAACAGCGGGCCGAGGAGCATGGGGGCATGATACGGGCGGGGATGGCGAGCCGAGTGGTCTGGTAGGGCGGGTCGAGCGGCCGGGGATCGCAACCGCGTCCACCAATACCCGATGACCTGTCCACCACCGATCACCGGCCGCGACGCCCCGCCGTGCTGGTACGTGGCGGGGCGTCGCGGCCAGCGGGAGGTGTGCGTCAACGTCCCCGACTCTCGGAAGGGTGATTGCGGTTGCCGGCCGCTCGACCCGCCCTACGAAAACCTACACCCAGGCGGCTCACGCCGCCGGTTCACCCGATCACACCGGCTCCGCCGGACCCTCAATTCTGTTCTATGGTGCAGTCGGAATCTCCCGTTCGGCCCCGCCCCACCCGGAAGGCTCGCGCATGGAACAGCTTTACTGCACCGGCCCGGCCCGCCCGCCTGCCTCCGCCGACCTCACCCCGCCGCCGGGCAAGTCGTTGCGATTGCCGGCCGTGCGGGCGTCGTCCGCCGGGGTGCGCCCCGACGCGCTGACCGTCGTGCTGCCGCACGCCGCGTACCACCCGCCGGCGGATCGCCCCACCGCGGCGCGGCTGGCCCTGTTGAACACCCCGCAAGGCCGCGTGCTCACTCACGCCGTGCCGCACGCCGACGGCTTCTTCGCGCACACCCTGCTGAACGTGCCCGACACCGCCGACGCCATGCTCGCCATCCAGACGTGGGGCAGCCCGCAGTGGCAGCGGACCCCGCCGGAGTCGGGCGGCGAGTTGCCCGAGTTGCCGTACCTGCCGGTCGCGGATGTGCTCGACGACGCCGGGCTGAAGGCGTGGCTGGGCAACACCGACCACCGCGAGTTGCTGGAGTTCGCGTTCACCGCACTGCTGGGCACCCCCGCCGACAAGCAACTGTTCCTGGCCGCACCCGGCGAGAGTGTGGCGTGGGTGGTGTACGCCGCCGGCCGCGCCTTCCCGCCCGACTTCGTGGACGCGCTCACCTTCAGCACGGCCGAGGCCGACCCGCTGAGCTGCGCCGCCCGTGTGGTCGGGTTCGACCCCGGCGCCGACGGCCCCGACCTGCCCGCGGCTTGTTATCGCACCGGCACCGGGCTGAACACGTTCACCGGCAAGCGGACGGATTTGAAGGCCGACGTGCCGTTCGCCGCGTTCGCCGCCACCGCCCTGACCGACGGCAATTTCTCCGCACTCGACGACCTGAAAGCCACCTGGCAGCGGCTCGGGATGAAGGCCGCCGCCAAGTTCGACCTGGTGTTCCGCCTCGCCCGCGGCACCGGCACGCTGAGCAAAGAGGAAGCGGCCGACGCCCTCCAACACCCGCCGCTCGCCGCGTGGGTGAGCACCCGCACCGACGTGCTGCAACAACTGCTGGAGTGGGCGCTCGACGACC